>DASRHX010000723.1:0-9332 GCA_035650295.1 Bryobacteraceae bacterium
TGGCGGGGCGTCGAATCCAACGCTGACGATTGCCGCACTGGCGTTGCGAGCGGTGGGTGAGATCAAGCGGGGGTTAGGCAATTGAGCGTTGGCACCTACCGCTGCGGGTTTATTACTGCCGCAGGGGGCAGCGTTGGGTAGTTGCGCGACGGCGTAAGGCATCCTGACAGGCTGATCGCCGGCGGAGGTTGTCATTGGCAACCGCGCTCGCAGCGCGGTTCTACGGACCGAGACGGGGCTGTTGCCTTGTCCAGTTCACGAGATAGAAAGTGTCTGGCGCCTGAGGATCGATGAGGAGACGGAAGGGGGGATCGGCCAGCAAGGGGTATTCCGTCACAACCGTCCACGTTTCACCGCCATCTTCGCTCTTCGCTATCCCATCGCGCGTGCTGGCGTAGATAAGCGAAGGGTTGATGGGATGGGGCGTCAATGACCTTTGATCGCTCTCCGCTGGAAACGAACCAAGGCGCTGCCACGTCGCCGCGCCGCCGGTCGACTTCCAGATGGCGCCCAACCGGTTACCGAACAAAGCCTGAGTGGCGCCCGGTCCGGCCTGGAGATTCCAGAGCCGCTCTCCATTGGGGAAAGATTTGGGAGTCCACGACGCGCCTCCATCGGCGCTCTTGAAGAGTTCGTTACCGCACGCCACATACACCGATGAATCGGAGGCATCGATCTCCACTTCCGGGTAATTGCAGCCGTCCGCCACGGGCGGTTCGAGCCGATTCCAGGTCCGCCCGCCATCCACACTCATCCAGAGAGCCTGGAACAATGCGAAGATGTCATCCGTGCAACAAAGCTCTTTGGTAACGAGCGCATAGAGCTTCGCCGGCACGAGAGTGTCCGCTTTGAGAGTGGTCAAGAAACCGATGAAGGCCGCGTCCTGTACTACGGCCAACCCCTCAGCGCGGTATTGCTCCATGGTCTGGCCACGATCGGTGACCCTGGCGATCATGACTTCCTTTTGTGGATAGCCGTAGAGCTCATAGGCGAGGTACAGCGTGTCGGGCGCGGCAGGCGCGGTAGCCGAGATCCAATAGATCTCCCGCGGGAAGCTCTGGCTGATCTGCCACGTCTGTCCACCATCCACGGAGACTGACAAATGCCATTCCTCCCCGAGATCGCGCTGAGTTAAGGCGTAGAGAGTCGAGCTGCGCGAGTCAATCTGAAGCCACCAGAGGAACCGATCCGGCGAGCCAGGATCGATATCCGTCCAGGACTTGCCGGCATTGACACTCTTGATGAGGAACGTGCCGGAGGCTGCCAAGCCAGCAGCGAAGAGTAAGAATATGGCGAGAAGGCGCATGATTTCCCTACTTGCACTTGCGCGAAACGGAGGCGAATCGGACCTCTGGTGGCGGCTCTATTTACAAGTAGCACCGAAGATAACGATCCAAAGTGAGTCATTACCCGCAGTGTTCGGGTGTCCCAGAGTGAACATGGCCCCGCTCACCGCGTAGACTATTGCAATGGGCGCACGACTCTACTGTGGCACTTCAGGATTCGCATACCCCACCTGGAAGCCGGGATTTTATCCGGAGAAGGTTTCCGCCAAGAAATTCCTGACTCACTATGCATCCCGCTTAAACGCAGTGGAAATCAATTACACATTTCGGACGTTGCCGTCACAAAAGACACTCGAAAACTGGATGGCGGAAACTCCGGCCTCGTTTCGTTTTGCGACCAAGGGGCACCAGCGAATCAGCCATTTTGAACGGCTGGCAGTGACGGATTTCTCGCGTGCATTCTTCGAATCGCTTGCGCCCTTACAGACAGCTGGCAAGCTTGGGCCGGTATTGTTTCAACTGCCCGCGACCGTTGCCATCGATATCGATCGTTTGTCGGCGTTCCTTGCCGCAGCGCCCACGCATTTGCGGCTCGCTTTCGAGTTTCGCAGCCCAACGTGGTTCACCGAACGTGTCTGGGATATTTTGCGGAAGCACCGAGCCGCCCTTTGCTTAGCCGAATCGGACACTCTCGAAACACCACCGGTCATTACCGCCGATTTTGTCTATGTGCGGCTGCGGAAGTCGCAGTATGGTGCAACCGAACTAGCGGGCATCGCAGGGCAATTGACCGGTCTCCTGAAAGAGAATAAGGATGTCTTCCTATTCTTCAAACACGAGGATGAACCCCATGGCCCTCAGAATGCGGAGAAGCTGCTGAAGCTATGCCAAGCCTGAGCACGCAGTCTCGGCTAGTACTATTCGAGGCGAAAACGCATATTCATGCTCTCCCCTTGAGCACCCGGCGCCTCCTACACTCCCAACATGAGTGTGCTGTTCCGGACGGCTTTGCATAGAAAGCTGGCTCTTGTAGCCGCGTTGCTTGCTTGCGCGGGCGTATCACGCGCGGCTCCCATTACATTTCAATTTACGGGGACCGTCGCCTTCGTTTCTGTCGATGACATCTACGGTGATATCGCGTTCGAGGACGTGTTCCAAGTCGCCTACACCTTCGACTCGACAGCCGCCGATCTGATCCCCGGCGATCCGGCGACGGCGAGCTATTTGTCCTCCGGCGTGCCGTTCTCGATGACGGTGCTGCTGGCGGGACATACCTTTACCGCCACGGACTCCGTATCGATCGGGGTCGTTAACAGCTTCGTCGATCAGTACACGGTCACGGGATTCGGGTCCGGCGGAAACCTCACTCTGGAAATCTTTCTTCATGACGATACCGCCACTGCGTTCGCCGGGGACAGCCTGCCATTAACGAAGCCGGCACTCTCATTGTTCCCATTTGCGACTTTCCGTTTGCATGAGGTTGGCACGGAGGGCGAGGTTCAAGTGGACGGGCTGTTTACAAGCGTTGCTCCGGTGCCGGAGCCGTCCACTGGCTTCGCTTTGTGTCTCGGCATCGCGGGCCTTTGGGTGCTTTCCCGCCGCCGGCGCTGAGCCGATTCCCAGACGACTTCAAGGAGATAAAGGACATGTCACGTTTTCAAACACTACGCCTGGCGCTGCCGTTGCTGCTCGCCGGGCATGCCACAGTGCTCTTCGGAGTAGACGGCGTCGTCCTGATCGACCAGAATCGCGCGTTGGCGGGAAACGTCACCCCTGGCGATACGCCTGGATTTCCCATTTGGATCACGCAGCCGGGCAGCTACCGTCTGTCGGGAAACCTAACCGTTCCCGGCGAACTCTCGGGAATCGAGGTCAGGGCCGACGGCGTAACGATAGACCTCAACGGGTTTTCCATCATAGGTCCGGGAGCCGGAGCGGGGCGAGGAATTGATGTTCTTGCATTTTTCGCTGTACCCGCATTCCATGAGACGACTGTGCTAAACGGCACGGTGAGGAGGATGGGGAACGCTGGAATCGTGCTCGGAGACCGGAGCAGGGTTGAAAATGTGCGCGCCATTTCAAATGGACTGAGCGGCATTTTCGTGGGGTCAGGGAGTGTGGTCAGGAACAACATTTCATATGGGCATTCCATCGGTATTCAAGCCGTATTTTCGAGTGTAGTCGGTAACACGGCCCGTAATAACTCAACCGTAGACATTCAAGCTGTTGATTCCACCAGGGATCAAAATTTCCCGGCACCGTAGGTGCGGGCGGCAACTTTTTTGCCATCCCGGCTACGGGAACTGTCCGCGGCATTGGCGCACGTTGTGAGCCGGCGCTGAACCGATTCCCAGACGACTTCAAGGAGATAAAGGACATGTCACGTTTTCATTCACTACGCTTGGCGCTGCCGCTGCTGTTCGCCGGACTCGCCACCAGCGTTTTCGCGGTAGACGGCGTTGTGCTGATCGATCAAAACCGTGCCTTGGCGGGCAACGTCACGCCGGGCGACACGCCGGGCTTTCCAGTAACTCTAAGCCAGCCGGGCAGCTACCGTCTTTCCGGAAACCTAAGCGTCCCTTCCGGCCAAAACGCGATACTAATCGCGGCGCAGAACATAACCATCGACTTGAACGGGTTTAGCATTACCACCCCAGTACAGTTGCAGATCGGGGGGGCAATTGGCATTGTAAGCAATGGAATTGCGCTTCCTAACAACATCAAGATTCACAATGGAACGATAGAGGGCTTTATCGGGCCCTTCAACCTATACGCATTTGCGCCAGCCGGCTATCAGGCATGCCGGTACTGCATTCTTGAAGATCTCAATCTTCGATGGGGTTTACCCGGCGCATCATCATCCATCGATCTTGGCATGTACAACCGCGTTCGCAACGTTACGGCATCGACGCATAACATCAATGTATTTTGTCCCTCGGTGGTGACAGGCGTGGTCGCACAAAACGCAAGCCAGGCAATCGACTTTCCGGGTGATGCGGATTCGCATACGGGCACCTGCGTTTTTGCGGACAATTCATTTGGAAATTAGTAGCGCCTGATCCGCTGTCCGGTGTTTACCCGATGAGTCCCTGTCGCAGCGCTTTGCTCACTGCTTCCGATTTGGAATGAACGTGCAGCTTGTCGTAAATGGACCGGATGTAGTTTCTCACCGTGTTGACGCTCACGTTCATCCGGTCGGCGGCGGCCTGATAACTATATCCCTCCGTGAGCAAAGCTAACAGGCGCTGCTCCTGCGCCGTCAGCGTTGCATCGTTCATTGGCCGTCCCGTTTTCTGGAACAAGCTGACAATGTGCCGCGCAATCTCCGGTGAGAATGGCGAGCCGCCGTCGCGAGCGGCGGCGATTGCATCCAGGAGCCGCGCCGGCGATGTGCTTTTCAGCAGATAACCGTGCGCGCCATTGCAGATAGAGGTGAACAGGCGGTCCCGATCGGAAAAGACCGTGAGCATGAGGACGCGCATGTCCGGGCACAACGCCCGGATCGATCCGAGCGCCTCGTCGCCGGCCAGGCCCGGAAGCTGAATATCCAGCAACAGCACATCCGCATTGATGCTTTGCAACTCCGGCAAGGCTTCTTCCACCGAGGCGAAAGCGCCCGCGCAACGGAAGCCCTCGGCTGCGTCGACTATCAGGCGGAGGCTGCTGAGGAGCGTCCGATCGTCATCGATAACCGCAACCGCTATCGCCATTTCTCTCATCGAAACAGCGCCGCGAGCCGAAGGCAAGAGCATGTTCATGCGTTTCTCACAGCCAGTGGAAAACGCAGACTGACGCGCGTTCCGCCTTCGGGCCGCGCGGCGACATCGAAGGCTCCGCTGAGTTGCACGGCGCGGGTCTGCATGCTGTGAATGCCGAGCCGGGCGCCGTCCGGAACGTAACCACAACCGTCATCCTCGATCTCGGCGCGAAGCGAGCCCTCTTCCAAGCGAATCGACAGACGCGCGCTCGTCGCGTGCGAATGCCGGGCGACATTGTGGATTGCCTCCTTGAGTATCAGGTACAACTGGCGACGCTGATCGGGTGAGAGCCGGTAGCGCAGCACATCATCCGGTGCGTCAAAGGCCCAGCGTATGCCACGCGGCTCCAGGACATCCGAGCCAAAGGCACGCAGGCGGGCGACAAAGTCGCTCATAGTATCGCGGCGCGGATCGATGGACCAGACAATGTCGCCCATGTCCTCCACCATGCCGCGCGATTCCTCCGCAATCTGAGCGAGTGTGCGCCGTGAATCCGTGTCGGCGACGCCCGAGCGCGTCTGTAATGCTTCGCTCATGACGGCAATCCGGGAGAGGCTGGCGCCGATGTCATCGTGGAGGTCGGTGGCGATCCGGGCCCGAATCCGCTCGACAACCAGCCTGCGCTCAAGCACGAAGCGGTGAGTCCAGTAGCTAATGCCAATCACCGTGGCCGTAGCGAGCGCCAGAAACCACCACTGCTGCCAAACCGGAGCGGCGATCGAGAACCGGAATCGAGCCTGCTTGGAACTCACCGATCCGTCGGGCGAAACACCGCGGATCTGGAGTTCGTAACTGTTTGGCGCCAGGAATAAGTAATGGACATTTCGATTGCTCGAAGGAGCGCTCCAGTCGCGATCCACGCCCAAAAGCCGCGTCTGGTAGCGAAGGTCGTGACGGAACCCGCCGAACTCCACCAGAAGCTGCCGCTCAAAATCCTTGAGCGAAAGACTCGCTGGTTCCGTCTCGCCCAGATCCGAGAGAGGCTGGCTTTGGCCGTTCACGCGGATGGAGTGGATGAGCACCGGCGATTCGATTCGTTGATCCTCCGATGGCAAGATACGGGACAGCCCCTGGTCGCCCCCAAACCAAAGCGCGCCGTGCCGGTCGCGGAAGGCCACGCGGAGGATACCCGATATCACGCCGTCGGCCGTCGTGTAGCGCCGAAGCTGAGCCCCTGGCTCCCGCTCGAGATCCACCCGGTCGACCGTTCCCGCGCCGGCAGCGTAAATTCGTCCTTTCAGGTCGTCGGTGACGGCATGAATCAGATTGTCCGACAGGCCGTTCGAGCGATCATAGGCCACGAACACCGGGGTTTCGGCCAAGGGATTGTCCACTCGAAGCAGGCCCTTACCGACCGTTCCGATCCATAGGCGGCCGCGCCGGTCCACGAGCAATGCGCGCACACCCAGATCGGGCGCTCCCGGGACTCGTCCAATGAACTGCTCGAAGCGTCCGTTGCGGTAACGGAGCAATCCGCCGCGTAGAAGTCCCAGCCAGAGTTGGCCATGATGATCTTCGACAAAAGACGACACCGGGACCCCGGCTCCGTGCACAGGCGGCAGCCCATCGCTTTCATTGAATTTTCGGAAATGTCGGGTTCCCGGCTCGCGGCGGTAAAGGCCGATGCTGCCGAGCTCATAGACGCTTACCCAGGTCGCGCCATTCTTCTGTTCAAATACTCTCGTAACGTTTCTGTGAGGCATCCCAACCTCTAAGCCCACGCGCGAAGGGGCAGACCGGAGACCACGGTCGTAGCGAAGCAACCCATCCGATGTTGCCAGCCACCAGGAACCCGATCCAGAATGGACGGCGATCTGCGACCAACTCCATCCGAACATCGAACCGAAGGGGTTTGACAAACGGGTGGGCTGAAAGCGCGACCCGTCGAACCGGTTGATGGCGTAATTTTGCTCGTCCTTCGTAATCACCATGAGATCGCCCTTGCGATCCTCCATGACCGACCAGACCTTCCGGATAGGGAGTCCATCCGTTTCGGTAAAGGTGGAAAAACCCGATCCGGCGAGGCGCGCAAGTCCGCCGCCATCGGTGCCCATCCAGAGAGCGTCTTGGGAATCGATCGCCAGGGCATTCAGCGGCAAGTTGCGGATGGCGTTGTCTACTTCCACCATTTGCCAGCGTCCGGACGGCGAAAGCCGCGCGAGTCCCTGGAAGGTGGCAGCCCAAACAGAACCTCGCCAGTAACGGACATCGTTTGTAAAACCGCTGGGAAGGCCATGGCGAGCGCCGTAGCGCCCGGCGATTCTCGCATTGCCGCTGTCCGGATGGACTTCAAATCGAAAGAGGTCCGTTTGCGTCCCCGCCCAGATGGCGTCCGGCGTCTCGTTGACGGTGGTGATGTAGTCGTCACAGAGGCCCTGGGCAGTAGTCCACCAGTCGACCTGGCCGCTCTTGCGGAATCGAAAGAGGCCGGACTGAGTTGCGGCCCATACATCGCCACGCTTGTCCTTGATGAGACGGCGCACGGCGGTGGAGCGCATCGGAGCGCTCGGCTTCACACTGGAAACCGAAGTCCAAGAACTTCGGGCCTTCCGTTGCCAGAGTCCGCGATCCGTTCCTAACCAAAGAACTTCTTTCTCTTCGAGGATGGCTTCAATCTCACCTAGCTTCGGCGACTCGCATTGGAATCGACTGCGCCCCGCCCGCGGATCGAAAAGACATAGATGCTCCCGGGCAGCAACCCAATAAGTACTGTCCGCGCGTTCGACGATCGTGGAAACACGGTCCGAAGACAAGCCGTCGGCGCGTGTAAAGGAACGGAAGCCGTTGCCGTCGTACCGTGTGAGGCCGTCAGCGTGTGGAATCCAGAGGAATCCTTTCGAATCCGCCAGGATTCGAAGAACTGTCCCCGCAGGGAGGCCGTCGCGAGCCGACAGCACTACCATCGGCAGTTGTTCCGCCGAGGCGACGGCGACGGAGAAGAGCAGCAAGAGAAAGCGCGACATGCTTTACTCCACCGTTTGGTTATACACGGTATGGGCGTTCAGGGCAATTGGCGACTTTGCGCGATGTGTGGTTCTCTTATATGTCGCGCCGGAAATCATAAAAGACACGAAGGAGGTTGCCATCAAGATCGGCGGCCGTAAACTCGCGCAGCTTCCACGGTTTGTCCTCGGGCTCGGAAACGATCTTCGCGTGCGCGGCCTTCCACTGCGCGAAGAGTTCGTCCACCGCAGCCTTGCTGTCGAGATTGAGCCAGAAAAGGATGGGGCCTACATTGCCGTGGGACTCCCGGAAGGAGGGATTGGTGATAAACAGCCGGCAATTCCCCCTTGAGATGCCTGCAATGCCGCCTTGGTCGTCCCCCCAATCGAAGGAGAAGCCCAGTGTATTGACATAGTAGGCTGCGGCTTTGTCGACGTTGGCCGCGGGGATTTCCGGGACAGGAGCGGGGAACGTCATGGGGTTGTGGGGTTCATCGTAGCACGAGGCCGTCTATTCCAACGGTCCGAACGACTGTGACAATCTGGAGTGAATGACGCGGCGCCGCCTTCTCGCAGTCGCATCCGTTCCCGCGCTTCTCACGCTGTTGAGCGTGTCCGTTGACCGGGGGCGAACACTACGGGTCCTGGACTTCAATGGCAAGCCTGTCGAGGGCTTCTTCGTCATCTACCACCACGAGGGCTCACGGCCCAATCCCGTCCACCCGATCACCTACGAGGCAAGCCGCCGGTCGATCGCCCAGAGCAATTCCGATGGATCCGTGGAAATTCCCCTCTCCGTGCACGTACACTGGCCGTTTCCAATCGAGTCGCATCCGAGACTGAGGGTCGATCTGGTGTATGCCCCCGTATTCCACAATGGCCACGCCACCATTATCGAGAGCGCCGTTGCGAAACCGGGGATCTTCGATGTCGCAGGCGACCTTGCCACCGTCAAACTCGCCGACCTGTCCGACAGTCCCGCTCTTTGGGAAGGGACTCTTCGAAACTTGAGTTCGATCGTTGGCCGGTTGGTTGACGAACGATCCAGCGGCGCACCGCGTCGCCGGGCTCAACCGCAGACGACGGCGTTGATTCGGGTGCTGGCCGGGCATTTCGTGAAGGAGTACGAAGCCTTTCTGCACAAGTATCGGGCCGTCGCCCGCCCGAGACCCGAGATGCCTTATGGGTTACAGTTTTCAACCGAGAACGAACGGCGAGCGTGGAAGGAGATGGTCGATCGGGACCTTGAGCGCGAGCCCAGGTGGGGAGATGTCGCCCAACGGTTGTTTGCCCCTGAGGCCAAACGGTTCGCGAGTGTCGAAGCGGGCTCGAAATGACGGGGAGAA
>DASRHX010000724.1:0-5862 GCA_035650295.1 Bryobacteraceae bacterium
CGGCAACTTCCTTGTTGCCTGAGGTGATGTCGGCGCGCATAGCGGCATCACGGTCGTTAGCGGGAACGGGCACTTGCTGTGCGAAGGAATTCGGCAGTGCTGCATTGAGATGGACGCCTGCCAACGTTCCGATGGGACCGCCGTCGTGGTACGGCGAGACGGCAACGTAGTGTGTTTCGGCGATGGCCGCCATGCGCTTGATCTTGACCAGGCTGTTCAGCCCAAGGCTGGGGCGTAGCACGTTGATCGTGCCGTCACGAAGCAGTCCCTGAAAGAAGCTGATGTCGGTCACGGTTCGGCCGAGCCCAATCGGCATCACGCTTTCACTGGTGATCTTGGCGAGAGCGTCGGCGGTCAACACGCCGGTTGGCTCGTCAAACCACATGAGATGATTCTTCTCGAGCGCCGTGGCGACAGTGGCGGCGTCTCCCGGAGTCATGCCGCTTGACGCGTCGAGGACCCACTCAGCGTCCGGACCGCCTTTGGCATGAATTGCGGCAACACGCTTGCGCATCGAGTCGACGTACGCCCTCAGAGGGACCATCGAGTCGCGCGATAGGGCAGGCATAGTGAAAGCGAGCATGCCGTGACGCTTGGCCCGTTCAAGCGAAGGCGTGATGGCGTTCTCGTCGGCGCCTTCGAGATGCGCCAGCAACCGGGCCTTGAATCGAGTGGGCCCTCCGAAATATTGGTAGACGGGAATCTCGCGCGATCTGCTCACGAGGTCGAGCATGGCGTTGCTGACGGCCGCCTCAAGCGCTGGAACCTTGGCGAAACGTGAGCGGACAAATTCTGATTCCGTGGCGCGGCGCCCCGTGACTGCGCCGCGGGCTTCCGCGATCTCCAGGCCAGATGCCGGGCCGCCTTCGCCATAGCCTGAGTTGCCGCTCTGTGACTGTAACTTCACTACCGTGTATCGCCGGCCGGAGACCGGTTCTTTGATGCGCCATGCACGAAAGGATGTGATCGCCAGCGGGTGGGCGGCACTTTGGGGAGGCGCGAAACTTACTCCGAAGTCAGGAAGTGGTCGTCGCATAGATGTGTAATTACTTGATGTAAGGGTCCAGGTTTTCCGAGCAGCAGGGCTTTTCGACCGGCTTGCGGATCATGACTTCCGTGCGGGTATTGTGTTTGTCGTAGAGTTGCAGCAGCCAGCGTCCGTCACGGGCGATATTCGGCTCGCGGCGCGGTGTGTAGCCGCGGGAAACCACGGTTTTGTACAAGCTCTGAATATCGAGCGTGCCGACGCAGACGTGGTGCCAGACGCCGAGCTGCTGCGGGCTGGGGGTGTCGCGCGAAATCATGTACTCGATCCAGTTGTTGCCATCAGGGACCATGTATGACAGCCAGTCGATGCGGTCGTCTTGCGGACCACCCTTCCACTGAAACCGGAAGCCGAGAATGTCTTTGTAGAACTTGTCTTGAGCGTCAGGGTTTTTCACGTGGACGCCGACGTGGAGCATGTGGTCCGAGATACGCCGATCCGAAAGCGCCTTCCCGAAGTTCTTGCTGTGAATGGAACCGTTCACGTATTCAACGAACTCGACTGCGTGGCCTTCCGGGTCCTTGACGAGAAAGCTGTAGTTTCCATCGAGGTCCTTGCCCACCTTGGCGGGCACCGCGACGCCTTTTTCGGCCAGATAGTCACGCAGCTTTCGCGCATCTTTGGTTTCAAAGCCGATCTGGATCAGCTTGTCGTCGGATTCGTTCGTGAGCGTTTGCGCCACCTCAATGTATTGGTGATCGTTGACTTTGAAGGCGGTCAGGTCCGCGGGGACACCAGGGCGCCTGTGCTTGAACACCTCCTGATAGCCGAGCACGCCTGTGTAGAACCTACGGACCTCCTCGAGATCGTCGGTCTTCACCACGAAATTGGCGATGCCAATGATGGCGGGGCGCTCGGTGGCCCACGAGGCTGGCAGCAGAAACGCACTCAGAAGCAGAAGCCGATTCAAGTGGTGATCTCTTTAATGAGGCGCGCAGGGTTGACGCCGATGAGAGTCTCCACGCGGCGCGTCGGACCGGCCACAACAGCGTTATGGAAAAGGTTCGCCTGGATATGCGGAAGGCCTGCAGGGTCCGTGAGGGTGACCCCGGCTACGAGTTTCCGGCGTGAGAGGGGATCGCTAATTATATCCATGACGGGATGGGTGTTTGCGTTCGGCCAAGGTTAAGCGGATTGCGAACCAGATTCAAGCACATGACGGTACGTGCGCTGTCACATCTCGCCCGCTTCCGCCGTGAATTCAAGCCTTTGGTCGCGATCGAGCCCCTCCGCTGCGTTGGAGGACCCGCCATCGCTATTTGGGTTGCTCGGCGCTTCCCTCCAGCGTTTGGCATCTCTAGATGCCCGAGGGCGGTTAGGTACCGCCTGCTGGTGCCAGCACGCTCTTGAGGTGGTTGAGAATCGCGTGGTGCCCAAGTATTCCATCGCAGACCGTGCAGCTTGGCGCGCATTTATGCAACTTCCTGCTGGTACCCTATCCGAATGCCCGGACGTTTGACCCGTTTCGACTGCTGCTGATTTCAGTCGCCGGTTGGGTGGGCCAACAGCAGCGCGACGCCATCGATTACCTCCGCGAAGAGAATCGAGTACTGCGGGAGCGACTCTGCGACAAGCGACTCCGCTTGAATGACGATCAGCGCCGCCGGTTGGCAGCCAAGGCGAGGATACTTGGGCGTCGCATTCTTCGAGAAATCGCGACAATCGTCACGCCGAAAACCCTGCTGGGTTGGCACCGTAAGTTGATCGCCCAGAAGTACGATGGCAGCAAGAACCGTGGCCCGGGCCGGCCCCGAACTCGGGGCGAGATCGAGAAACTGATCGTTCGCATGGCAACGGAGAACCGGGATTGGGGCTACCGGAGGATCCAAGGAGCGTTAGCCAACCTGGGCCATGAGATCGCACGCGTCACCGTTGCCAACATTCTCAAGGCGCACGGCATGGAACCCATGCCGGAACGCAGCCGAAAGACCACATGGAGAGAGTTTCTGAGCCGGCACTGGGAGGTGATTGTGGCGGCAGACTTCTTCACCGTCGAGGTGTGGACGGGATCGGGCCTGACCAGATTTCTCGTGCTCTTTCTGATCGACCTTTCGACGCGACGCGTTGAGATCGCTGGCATCACAGCCAAGGCGAACGGGATCTGGATGACCCAGCTAGCGCGCAACTTCTGTGATGATCAGGACGCAACCACCAAGGTCTTGACAACAGGTTGATCTCCCCGGATAATTCTCACGCCGGTAATGGAGGTGCGATCCGGCGCTGTGAGCGTTTGGGTGGGATGCTGAACTACTATTATTATCGGCAGGCCGCCTAAGGCAGGCATCCGGTGCTGGCAGAATGATCAGCCTCAACCGAACCGCGATCGTCGTGAAACCGGGCCAGCCATTCCTGGATTGACTGCATGCGGCTGATCCAACGAGCAGCGAGTTGAGGTTGGGAAATTCCAGCGGGAGCCGACGGTATACCTGCTCCCGGATTGTGACAATGAGGACGAAGAGCAACTCGACGGCTGGTATCGTGTTCCCTTATCGTGGCCAACCCAGCGTGATCTGGCCACCTTCGATCACTGTTTCGAGTGGAGTTTTCACTCGGTGGTCTTCGACCTCTGCGACGATCGGCTCCTCCGAGAAGAGATTTGAACGCCACCGCCGGGCTTTCGTTTGGCGACCGCTATCTCCGATTCCAGTTTTTGGACGTTACGCGGTGCCCATCTTCACCATGACGGTAAGTGCCCCGCGTATCGCCGCCATTCAATTTTCCGGCCCGTGGCAGGGAGAATTCCATGCCGCCGACGAGGTCCGCCTTACATTCGCCAATGACAACGGGCCGGCGGCATCGGCAACCTCGACGACACCGTGAATAAGATCACCTGAAGGAGTTTCTAAGATGCGAGTTATGGTGGCCACCTCGGCCCTCTTTCTGACAACGGCCACGGTTGGCTTGTCGCAGCCTCGGCAAGCCGCCGCGTACGAAGACGTAAAGAACATCCCGGTTTCCCCTGAGATCCACGGCGACCGCAAGGTTACTTTCCGGTTGTTCGCCCCCAAGGCCAGCGAGGTGATCCTGATGGGTTCTCCGGGCATTCTGGAGTTCACCAAAAAGCCTCTGCCTCTGGTGAAGAGCGCCGAAGGAGTCTGGAGTTTGACGATTGGCCCACTTCCTCCCGGCTTCTACACATATGGTTACGCGATTGACGGCGGTCTGAGAATGCCAGATCCATCCAATCCAAACCTGGAAGTCCGGCGCTGGGGCGACACGAGCATGTTTATCGTACCGGATGGTGGCAAGAGCGTCATCGAGCACCGGAAGGTTCCCCATGGCACAGTGCATGTAAACTTCTACGACTCCGAGAACCTCAACAGCGAACGGATGGTGTATGTCTACACGCCGCCGGGCTACGAAAATGACAGGCAGAGGTATCCGGTACTTTATCTGCTCCACGGTAACGGGCAGATCGAAGCTTCATGGACCTGGACCGGCCGCGCAAATGTGATCCTCGATAATCTGATCGCCGAGGGCAAGGCGAAGCCAATGATCGTTGTCATGCCTTATGGGCACGTGGCGCGTGAGATCAAAGCGGCTGGAGCCAGTCCAGCGCCTCCTGCCCCAGGTGCCGATATGGCTCCAATTGAGAAGGAGTTTCTGACGACCCTCATGCCGATGGTGGAAAGCAAGTATCGGGTGTTGACCGATCGGAAACATCGTGCGATTGCCGGCCTATCGATGGGCTCAGGCCAGTCGCTGACGATTGGCCTTCGCAATATCGACCTTTTCTCGGGCATCGCGGCCTTTAGCGGCGCGGGCAATCGCTCGGAGTGGGAAAAGGCCGATCCGGCGATGGTCAACAAGAAATTGAAGGTGATGTGGTTGGGCTGCGGCACGGACGACTTCGCTTATCCCGGCATGAAGGCACTGCACGAAATGCTCGAGAAGAAGAACGTCAAGCATGTATGGAACGAGTCCGGTGCCGGCCATAGCTGGCCCAACTGGCAGACGTATCTTTCCAAATACGTGCCGCTGCTGTTCCGCGACTGAACGCACCAGCGATCGAAGTCCGGCACGCAACTGCTCAGCCGGATGCCCGGATCTCGAGTACGGCCACCGAGTATGGGGCTAGATCGAGAGTGAGGTCTTTCGCGTAGTTGAAAGACCGGCTTACCGGTGCAATGATGGCGGGATTCTCCAGCGATGGCTTGGTCTTCAGCGCGGCGGTGATTGAGTGGAGCGTCGCGACCGCTTTCTCGGGAACCCCGGCACCGATGAGTTTGACCAATAGCGTGTTGGACCGGTCTGCATAGTTGACCGCCTTGATCACGATTCGCCTACCGTCTGGGCTCGCCGTGGCGATGGCGTCAATCGTGCCGGGCCTCCAGCCTTCCGGCTTCATGGTGGAAATCTCATCGAAGAAGCTCTTGCGATCGCGAATGTCGGTGAAGGTGCCGCTCGTGCTGGCAAGGCGACGCTCGGCATAGTGTTGGCGAAAGAGCTTTTCCACCACATATGCCCCGCCCGGGAACCAGGAAACGTGGTCGTGGTAGATCAGCGATGTCCAGGTGGGGTCGTCGGTAGTGTTGCGCATGAGCAGCGCCGGGCACGTCATCGACACGCCTGGACTGAGATCCTCATACATGATCAGACTGCCGGCTGCGTGCAGGCCGGCGCGCCAGTCGTAGGCGCGGGACAAGTTCCACTCGAGCACCGCGATTTCGACGCCAGAGTGGGGCGACAAGCGGATGTACTCCCTGAGCTTCGTCAGGTAATCGCGGATGCGCCGCAGTCCGGTCTCGAAGCCGTCTGGCTCGTACTCGTAGTTATGAACGCCGAGGATATCGAAATTCTTGCCGGCGAGATCGATT
>DASRHX010000725.1:0-2584 GCA_035650295.1 Bryobacteraceae bacterium
TTCTCATCGTCAGTCCCAGACAGCCAATACCTGTTCAATACGGCGCTGCACCCGGGCACTCGACCCTAGCCTCAATCCAAATCCTCACCCAAGGCGAAATCACCGCGCTCGAATGCGGCAATGACTGCTCTCGCCTGCTCCACCTGATCGCGGCGTACCTGCAGGCGCATGCTGCCGGATGCCACGGAAAGGAACAGATGCGCGGTACCGAGATGCTCACCCCCAGATAAAGGCAAAAATTCCGTGTGATTCGAGGCATGCACGCAGTACGTTCGCTTCCCACGAATTGGAGAATCGTGCAACGGTCACGAGATCTACATCGGGATCGAGTTCGGTTGGATGGTCGTGGTCCTCTTGATCCTCGAAATCCTCGAGATCCTTTTGGTTCTCGTGGTTCTCAGTGGCCTCGGTATCGGCTGCCATTTCGATACCGCGAGTGCTCAGCTCTTCGAGCGCCACCTTCAGGGCCAAAGGCGTCAACGTGCCGGCACGTACTCTGGCGACCAACACCTGATCGGACAGTGCGCGGAAGCGCTCTTCGAGATCTTGTCTGGATATTTCCATTTTTGTTTGTCCGACAGCCGTCGGTGAGAGGCCTTCCTTGCGATGCCCAGCGATCATACGCGCAGGCGAGAACGGGCGACTAGCGAACGCGATCGCAGTTCAGCGCGATTTATCGGATATGTCGAGTGGATGAGTTTGCGGAGTCGTGACAGGCAGCTCTTTCGATTCGTGCGTACACGCTCAATAGCAGCCATTGCGGAAAAGCACGGCAACAGTCAGAACTGCCGTTGAGAAGGATGCGGCCCGCGCGCAGCTCATCCTTCGTCGAACGGATGCCGCGCCAGACCTCAGCGAGGGTGCGCACACGCGTGGAAACGTGCACCGTCGTGGCGTAGCCCAGGGTCCTTGAGGCAAACGTCCACGTTGCCGTCGCAGTGAACGAGCCAGAAGCGCCTCTGCTTCGCCGGCGCATCCACAAACTCGATTTGAATCACGGTTCTGCCGGGAGGCATCAACGCCGTGTTCAAACGCCGATGCATCGCCCAGACGAGCCAGCCCGGATCCAGATCTTCGGGCCGGATGTCTCGCGCCCACCGCTGCCCCCACTCACCCACAGATATCACCACGGACTTTAGTGACAACCCGGCCTCGGTTAGGAAGTACTCCGATCCGCGTGTGGTGGCGGAGGCGTTCCGTTCAACGATACCCGCACGCGCCCGCTCGTCCGCCAATCAAGCCCGTACCCATCCGCCAGTGGTCGTCCCGGCGACTGGCTGTATACGGACCAAGGTCGAGAAAGTTATCCAAAGAGAAATGAGACGGCTTCAGAAAGCGCTGGCCGTGTTGACCTGTCTGAGAGAGGCGGCGCTGTATGAGGTCGAAGTCGACTACGCGGATGTTGCAGCAGTGGCCTGCGATCTGGTCGACAAGGCGCTGTACGAGCTGGACTCGGCCGGACTCAGCGGCGAATCGGATGATCCAGACGACCTCGACGAGTAGATGCGCCAGAACGCTAGATGTATCCCAGACCAAGAAGCCCGGATAGATGACGGGCTTCTTCGTTTGGGAAGGGCGCAGCGACTACGTTGGCTGCGCGAATGGTCCAACCCAACTGGATCAACTGTCGCCCGGCGCTCATTGGACGCTGCTGCAATGGCCGCTTCCGGCTGCGGGGCCGTCACTGCGTTCGCCGCAGTGACGGCCCTCCAAACCACGTCAACAGCCGCATGGAATCTAGGTTTTCGCTGCGTCTGACCAAGTGACGGCCAAGTGACGGCCGGTAGGCGGCGTTCCTCCCAGGCTGCGGACGTCAAACAATCGGCGTCGAGGTGAATCGTATTTGTTGACGCGCGCCTGCTGACGGTCATACATTCTTGCTGCACACAAGGCCGCCGATGGCCTCAACATCGGCACCCCAAGAGCGCATGGTTCTGCGAGCGCTCAAGCCCTCAAGGGTCGAACCACACAGGACGCGCTCCGATTCCCCCTAGTGCGCGTCGCCCGGATAGCCGGGTGGAATCTATGTCTTCATCGGCAGGCCATTCCTGCCAACCGCTTTCCTAGCGCCTCTCGGCGCGTTTGCGACTTTCATCCAGCAATTCGTTGGTCCGTCATGCATGGGCCGGCGGTCTTGCGTCCGTCTATTCCACAACTCTCCCAAGGAGGTCCTTCATCCACAAAGCGCTTCGCTTCCCTCGTCCTTTGCAGTTTTTCCGCCCAAGTCGTCCCTCACGAGGAACACGGCGGATGCCTTGTTAGGCAACAGGTGAGCTGAGCACCTGGCCCTTGCCCTTCGGGGATTCCGCCCACCGGCGGGATGGCAACAACACTGACCGATGGTCGGCTCAGCAGGAAGAGATGGGTTGAGGCAAGCGAAAGGAGATGAAGACATTGGACTATGAACTGCACAAGCTATGCGAGCGCAATCGCGACGGCAGCTACAGCTGGCAGGGGGATCGGCGTCAAACTCTGAAGCTGATCTGCAAACAGTTGCGGGAACTCGGCTTCCTGCACATGAGTGCCGCCTCGCTCAAGAGGAAGCATGTAGAGGCGTTGGTCGAGCGGTGGCTAGGCGAAGGAT
>DASRHX010000726.1:0-5198 GCA_035650295.1 Bryobacteraceae bacterium
CTCCGCCCGACGGCGAAGTTGCCCAGGGCGCCATCGAAACGCCCAGCAAGCCGCGCGTCGTCGTCGGAGCACGCATCGTCGAAGGCGCCGACATTCTCTACTCTGGCCTCGCCCCAGGACTGCTTGGTGTCTGGCAGATCAACCTCAGGGTTCCCGATGTCACCGCCCCATCGAATCAGGTTCAGGTGATCGCGACGCTCAACAGCATCCCGAGTAACAATCCGTCCAACCCAAACCAGATTCGCACCACCATTGCGGTCAGATGACGCCGCCTGCCGCGCTGATCCTCATCGATCTGCAAAAGGCCATCGACGACCCTTCCTGGGGCACGCGTAACAATCCCCAGGCCGAATCTATTGCCCGCGCCCTTCTCGATAAGTGGCGCGGGCTTTCCGCCCCGCTCTTCCACATACGTCACGATTCCACCGAGCCTCAATCCACTTATCGCCCTGGACAATCCGGCAACGAGTTTAAACCTGAAGTCACCCCGTTGCCCGGCGAACCTGTCATCGTCAAGCATGTCAATTCCGCCTTTGTTGGTACGGACCTCGAATCGTGTCTGCGCACGGCAAACATTGCCGACTTAGTCGTCTGTGGCGTGATTACCAATAACAGCGTGGAAACCACCGTCCGCCACGGCGCAAACTTAGGATTCCGCATCACCCTTGTCGAAGATGCCTGCTTTACGTTCGGCCGCGCCGACTATAACGGCCGTCCCCGCAGCGCCGATGAAGTTCACTCCATGTCGCTCGCCAACCTGCAAGGAGAATACTGCCGTATAGTCCACAGCAGCGAGTTACTCTAGCCTGTTCACGTATTTCTCCGCTTTTCCGCGAACGGTTCTCGTGACATAATTAGACCGCCCCGTCCTGTATCCAATTAAGGAGAATTACAAGCATGAGAAAGTGGAATGTCCTCGTAACGACACTTACGTTCACGGGATTGGTCCTCGGCTTCGGCGCTGGCATCGCGCGCGCCCAGGATGACGATGAGAATCCGAACGACTCTCGGGCGGCTTGCCAGGGCCTGCCGTCGCAAGGCGATCTAAAGAGTGCGCTGATTGCCGCCCGTGGCCTGAACAGCGCCCAGAGCAACGGCGGATTTGGCCTTCATATGTGGGCAACTATCGTCAACCGCGACGGCGTCGTTTGCGCGGTCGCCTACACCGGAAACGTTCGCAGCGATCAGTGGCCCGGAAGCCGCGTCATCTCCGCGCAAAAAGCGAACACAGCCAATGCATTCAGCCTTCCCAGCCTGGTGCTCTCCACAGCCAATCTCTACAGCGCCGTGCAGCCCGGCGGCAGCCTTGCCGGCTTGCAGGAAAGCAATCCCGTGAATACGGAAGTCGCCTACCGCGGCAACCCCAAACATAATGGCGAGGGTAACGACGGCATGATCGGCGGCCGTATCGGTGGTATCAATATCTTCGGCGGCGGATTGGCCCTCTACAAATCGGGACAGAACCTCATCGGAGGGCTCGGCGTCAGCGGCGACTCCTCTTGCGCCGACCACAACATCGCCTGGCGGGTACGCAACATCCTGGAGCTCGATTACCTCCCTAACGGCGTCAGCGGTGACGCAAACCGGCCCGATAACATCGTCTACGACATCGCCACGCTTGCAGGCCACTCCACTGGCGTCAGCGCCGGTGGTTGGGGCCATCCCGCCTGCAGCGCCGCGGCAACCGCTATCGCTCCGACGCTTCCCGCGAAGCGTTAAATCGTTCCGCTATCCGGCGGCGTGGCAGTCATTGGCCCCTTACTTGCTCTTCACAGGCCATGGACAATCACGCCGCCGATCCCATCGATCTCTTCATCGATGAATCGTTTCCCGCCTCCGACCCCCCGTCCTGGACCCTCGGCACACTTCCTCCCACAACCCTTTACGGCCCCCAGACTCGCCTCGCCCTGAAAAATTTTCCTCCCGGTACTCACCGCCTCCAACCTAAGTTCATCCAGGCGCTAGGTCTCATCAAGTCCTGTGCGGCGCGCGCAAATGCCGCTTTGGGCGTGCTACCTGCTCCTGTCGCCGCCGCAATCGGAGCGGTCGCCGATCGCATTGCCGCCGGCGAGCTCTACGACGAATTCCAAGTCAGCGTCTTTCAAACCGGCAGCGGCACCTCCACCAACATGAACGTGAATGAAGTGATCGCCACGCTTGCAAATGTTCATCCCAACGACGACGCCAATCGCAGCCAGTCCAGTAACGATGTCATTCCCGCGGCCATCCACATCGCCTCCGCCACCGATATCCAGGACGAACTGCTCCCCGCCATGGATGCGCTTCAAGCCTCGCTCGAACGCAAGGCGCAATCCTTCGCTCAAGTCGCCAAGATCGGCCGCACTCACCTGCAGGACGCCACCCCCATCACGCTGGGCGAGGAGTTCGGCGCTTTCGCGCACCAGGTTCGCGCCTCCTCCGAACGCCTGACGCTTGCTCTCGAAGGTATCTATGAGCTGCCGCTCGGCGGTACCGCCGTCGGTTCCGGCATCAACGCGCCCTCCGGTTACGCTCCACAAGTTATAGCCCTCATCGCCCAACGAACCGGCCTTCCGTTCCGCGAAGCACGCAACCATTTCGAAGCGCAAGCGGTGAAAGACGCCGTGCTCTTTCTCAGTGGCGCGCTCAAGACATACGCCGTCGCACTCACAAAGATCGCCAACGATATTCGCTGGCTAGCCTCGGGGCCGCGCGCCGGCCTCTACGAAATCGAACTTCCCGAACTGCAACCTGGCTCCAGCATCATGCCCGGCAAGGTCAACCCCGTCATCCCGGAAAGTGTCCTCATGATCTGCGCGCAGGTCATCGGCCACGATGCCGCCATCACCTGGGCTTGCGCCTCCGGTAACTTCCAACTGAATACGATGATGCCCCTCATCGCCTACGATCTCCTCGATGCCATCAGCCTCCTCACCGCCGCCACGCGCAACTTCGCCAATAAATGCGTCGATGGCATAGAAGCAAATACCGGCCGCCTGGCAAACTCCATCGAGCGCAACCTCGCCCTTGCCACGGCACTTGCTCCCGCCATCGGCTACGACCGTGCCGCCCTCATCGCCAAGGAAGCCGCCGCCACCGGCCGCACCATCCGCGAAGTCGCCCTCGAACGCAGCGGACTGAGTGCCGAGCGTATCGGCGAGTTACTTTCTCTCGATCGGCGTTGATCTCCATCCGTCCGCGGCGACATAATTTTAGCTTGCCACTATCATCCATTCATCGCCGCCAACTCCTGCTCGCTCTCTCCGCCGCGCCGCTCGCTTCCGCAGCCACGCCCGCCCCACGCATTGGCGTCGAATCCGTCCGCCGCATTTTTCACAACGGCGAGCACAACGCCTTCACCGACCTCGTTCGCTACAAGGGCAGTTACTATCTCACCTTCCGCTCCTGCCCAGACGGCCACATGGTTCATCCCACTTCCGCCGTCCTCGTCCTGTCCAGCCGTGACGGCGTGGAGTGGCGCCAGGTGCACCGCTTCCACGTGCCTAAGCGCGACGTGCGTGACCCCCATTTCCTCATCTTTCGCGACAAACTGCTCGTCTATACCGGCACCTGGTACTGCGGCGACGGTTCACCCGAACGGTACGACATGAACCAGCATCTGGGTTACGCCGCCTTCTCACCCGACGGCATCAAGTGGGAGGCGCCGCGCATGCTGGAAGGCACCTACGGTCACTACATCTGGCGCGCCGCCACAACCGGCGGCAAAGCTTTTCTCTGTGGCCGCCGCAAGCGCGAATTCATTGAGACGAAAACACGGGATCAGCAGGACGCGGCCGTCGAATCCGCTCTGCTCGAAAGCACCGATGGACTCGTGTGGCGGCAGGCGGGTCTCTTTCAAGAGACCTACGGCAACGAAACGGCATTCTTGTTTGAGCGCGACCGCGCGATCGTCGCCGTCGGCCGCGGCGGTGGGCAAAGGAATGCGCAGTTGTTACGGTCGAACCCGCCCTATGCCGTGTGGAATCGATCCGATCTGGGACGTTACATCGGAGGTCCGCTCATTGCCCGCTGGGGTGCGCGCTATCTGGTTGGAGGCCGCAAGCAGACGCCCGCGGGCCCGCGGATGGCCCTCTCCTGGCTCGACGGCGACAAACTCGACGAGCTCATTGAGCTCCCCAGCGGCGGCGACTGCTCCTACCCTGGCTTCGTCGAGCTGAGCCCGCAGCGCGGCTGGCTCAGCTACTACTCCAGCCACGAGAAGGACGCCCAAGGCAAACCGCTCACCGCTATTTACCTCGCCGACCTGCGCACCGGCACATAAAACCGCTGCCACTCCACCCCCGTGTTCGGTTATCGTATGGCATGAGGTTCGTCACAATGAAACTCGCCACGGTTGTCCTGCTATGTGGACTTCCCGTCTTCGCTCAACCCGTCGAAATCGTCCTCGCCACCTATGGCGCCGGCCAGATCCACGATGTCACCAACACCGTCCGCTCTGCCCTCGCCTCTGGAAAACGCGACCTCCCAGTCACCCTCGATGCGCTCTCCATCTCCGATCCCGCGCCCGGCCGCGTGAAGATGCTGCGCATTGTCTATCGCTTTAATGGCTCTCTATACGAAGTCATGGCCAACGACTTTGAAAGCATCGTTCTCCCAACGGGCGTGCCGGCCACAAACGCTGCGGCCGCACCACCGGCTTCCGCTCCGCCTCCTGCCTCTACCGTCCAACCCACGACGGGCGGCTTTTTCGACACTCCCGGCTCCACCTCCTCCTCTCCCGCTACGCCTACCGCCCCCGCTACGCCTTCGCCCACAACGGTCACGCCCAGTCCCATCACGGTTTCGCCCGTAGCTTCCGTTCCTAACGGCGCCTGCTTCTTCACCCAGCCCAACTTCGGTGGCTCTCCATACTGCTTCGCCAGCGGCACTGCCTCTGCCACCCTCGGCGAACAACGCCGCCACTTCCGCAGCGTGCGACTTGTTGGGTCCGCCAGAGGCGCATGGCTCTTCGACGCCGATAACTTCACCGGCGCCTCCGTACGCCTCACCCAAAGCCAGCCCAACCTTCGCACCGCGCAAGGCGCTTATTACACCACCGACTTCGAGGATCGCGCTGCCAGCTTGCGAGTCGAATAGAATTACCGAATGCCCTTCGACCCCGCGACCATAGACTCTTGGAGCGAAGAAGAGATCGCCCACTTCAAACGCCAAAATCTCAAACCGCAAGTGCAACTTGAATTTCTCGCCGCCGGCGGCCC
>DASRHX010000727.1:0-7582 GCA_035650295.1 Bryobacteraceae bacterium
GTGGTCGCGATGACAGTCCGCCGCAGAAGCACTCCGCGAAACAGGGAGAGGAAAGGAGCGGGACGCTCCTGCTTCAACCACACTTCGGGTTCACGCACGTGCCGCCGGATGAGGAAGGTTAACAGCGCGGGCAGTACGCCGATCAGGAACAGCACGCGCCATCCCCAACGCGGGAGAACGAGCGCGGCGAGCGCGGCAGCCAACATGTAGCCGAGCGCGAAGCCCGACTGCATCATGCCGATGGCTTTGGCGCGGTGTTGGGCAGGCCAGCTTTCGGCCACCAGCACCGTCCCCGAACTCCACTCACCGCCAAGCCCAAGCCCGACCACGGCGCGCCACAACATAAGCGACCAGAGTCCGGTGGAGGTCGCCGACAGCGCCGAGCCGAACGAGTAGACGAGAATTGTGATCATCAGCGCCGGCCGGCGCCCGATCCGGTCTGAGAGCACGCCGGCGCCGATACCGCCCGCCGCCGAGGCCAGCATCGTCGCTGCCATCGCCATTCCCGCTTCGGCATTGGATAGTCCAAACTCCTGCCGGATCGCGCCCAAGGCGAAGATATAGAGAATAACGTCCATTGCATCGAGCATGTAGCCCGACGTGGCAGCAGCCAAAGCGGTCCATTTCGGGTCGAGCCGCCCTGAAGCGGGTAACAATTCGCCCCTTGGCTGCGCCTTTTCCTCAAGCATTCCGTCTAGTATGCTGTAGGAAAGCGTCGAGGCACTACATTTATGTCCGCAATAGGCAAGCCACAACCCGTCAAGATTCAGCCGGTCCCATCACCGGTTCAGACCGCACCGGCACCGCCAGCCGGCGGCGGGTGGGCGAAGTGGATCGCCGCTCTTGTGGTGTTGGGCGTCATTGCTGGAGGCGTCTTCTACTGGCAACGCCAGAAGGCCGCCGCGCAGCAGAGCGCTGCCGTAGTGTCGATCGTGCCCACCGTCAAGGTGACAACAGGCGATTTGGAAACTTCGATCCGCTTGACTGGACAAACCTCCTCGCTGCTCTCGGTGAGCATGATTGCTCCGAAGCTAACGGGACCTGAATCCGGACGCGAGATGATTCTGCTTTACATGGCGAAGTCCGGCGTCCGCGTGAAGAAGGGCGAAGTGGTTGCCCAGATCGATGCACAGTCGTTGAAGGATCACATCGAAGACGTGAATGACGACGTCCAACAGGCCAACTCCGACATCCGCAAGCGTCAGGCCGAACAAGCTATCGACTTCGAAAACCTGAACCAGACGCTGCGTGTGGCGAAAGCCAACTTGGACAAAGCGCGCCTGGAGCGCAAGGGTGGAGAGACGCGCACCGTCATCGACCAGGAACTTCTCAAACTGGCCGAGGAAGAGGCTGAGGCCGCCTATAACCAACAGGTACATGACGTAGACCAGAAGAAGATCATCTACGCAGCTGAACTGAAGATCTTGGAGTATACGCGGGAACGCCACGTGCGCCATCGCGACCGGCACGCGAGCGACGTGGATCGCTTCACGATGCGCGCGCCGATGGACGGTTTGGCCGTATCGCAGCCCATCTTCCGCAGCGGCGAGTGGGCCACGATCCAACAGGGCGACCAGGTCAACCCAGGCCAGCTCTTCATGAAAGTCGTCACGCCTGAGAAGATGCAGGTGGAAGCCACAATCAACCAGGCCGAGAGCGAGGAGTTCCGCATTGGACAGGAAGCCCGCATCAGCATCGACGCGTTCCCGGGCCTGACTTTGCCGGGCAAGATCTACAGCATCAGCGCAATCGCCGCCGGTGGCTGGCGCCAGAACAATTACATCCGTACCATCCCCGTGCGCGTCACCATCGCGGGTTACGATCCACGCCTGATTCCCGATCTCTCGGGTAGTGTCGACGTGGTCCTATCGAAGGCGCAGAACGTGACGAAGATCCCACGTTCGGCGCTGCAGGGCGATTCCGGCTCCAACTACGTGTTCGTAAAGAATGGACCCACATGGGAACGCCGCACCGTGACGGTGGGCGTCTCGAATCTCACGCACGTTGCCGTTTCGACTGGCCTGCAGCCGGGCGAAGAAGTCGCCACCGAACGCCCGCGCAACATCTAGCCGTCGCGGGATTTGTAAGCCGATGGCATTCGACCCCGGCACTGCAGAACGCATTCGTAGCCTCCTCACTGGTCAGCGTGGCGTTGTCGAGAAACGCATGTTTGGAGGTATCGCGTTCATGGTGCATGGCCACATGTGCGTGGGAATTTCGGGCAGCGACTTGATGGTGCGCGTGGGCGCTACTGGCCATGCCGAGGCCTTGGCTCAACCGCACGCACGCCCGATGGACTTCACTGGCCGCCCGATGAAGGGCTTCGTGTTCGTCTCGCCAGCGGGTTATGAATCCGATGCGGCGCTGCAGTCGTGGCTCGATCGAGGTTTGCGCCACGCTCGCTCGCTGCCGCCCAAGTAAGGGCGCTACATCGCGACGCCGCGGTTACTTCCCACGCAGCAAGCTTCGCGCCCAGGCCAATTCCGGTCTTGGGGCTTCCGCATCCTTGGCGATATCGAGAAGCTGCTTCGCGTATGCGCGGGCCGTGGCTCCATCGCCCGACGCGGCGGCGGCCTTTGCTGCTCCGGCAGTCGCGTTGAAACGGCGTGGAGCAAGCTTCAGAACCGCCGCGTACTCTTTCATGGCTTCAGCGGACCGTCCATTTTCCAGCAACAGGCCGGCGAGGATTTCGCGCGCTGGTAACACGGCTCCCGGAGTCACGGGGTGCTTGTCGACGGCATCTTCGCGGTCGGCCGCCGTTCGCAGCAGCCGGAGGCCCTCGTCCTTCTTTCCTTCGGCGATAGCGGCTAGGGCAGATGCGGCTTCCCACTGCGCCCGGATTGAGCCGCTCCAATCGTAGTCGCGTGTTGCCGGCAGCGCCTTGAGGATGGCCTCGATTTCTTCGACCGAGCGGCGCGCCGCCGCCGCGTCGCCTCCACGAGCCGCCCCGATTGCACTCGCGTAGTGCACCAGCGCTTCCGCGTTTCGGAACCGGCTCCACGGGAACCACGCCGGCTGAACCCGCAAGGCTGCGGCGGACTTCCAATCGTGGCGTTCGAGCGCCAACCGCGCCGGGGCAGCGGCAAACGCGTAGGCCGCGGCGAACTGGTTCTCGTCGAGCTTCGTGATCGCCGCCATCTGCGCAAGCACTGCTTGCGCGCTCCTGTCTTTCGCCTGCTGGAGGTAGGCATACACCAGGTAATCGATGGCGTGAAGCTGGTCGAATGCGCCTCCGCCGCCGCGCAGACGCCGTGCCTGCGCAATGGCCGACTTCGCCGAGACAGTATTCGAAGCGATGGAATCGTCCCATAGCCCCAGCCGAGTGAAAATGTGAGAAGGCATGTGGAGGGCGTGCGCCGAGTCCGGCGCAATCTTGGCATAAGCCCGCGCCGCCTTGAGACCCATCTCGGCGATGGACGGATAGTCGAGGCTGTGAATGATGTAATGGGCCACGCCGGGGTGGTTCTGATGCCGTGGAAGTAATTGGTTGAGGATCTCGCCGCCCTGTTTCTGCCATTTGTATGTCTTGTCCGTCGGATCCAGGTATCCGATGGCCACCAACTGCAAGGCGTGGAAGATAGCGGCCTCGTCGTCCGCGGGGTGGCCCTCGCGTACCTTGGCCAGCGCCAGCTCATAGGCCTTCGCACGAGTGGCGTGGTCAACGGTTTGCCACTCACCGTAGAACGCGTCCAGGGAGTGAATGTAATCGCGTTCGCGCTGCGTTTTCGCACCAACCTCCCGGGCGCGATCAAGGGCCGCGCTGCCTCTCTTCAACTCATCCGGAGATGGCGGCGCCCAGATCGGGTGATACCAGGTCCGCGCCACTCCCCAATGCGCTATGCCGCAGGCTGGATCCGTCTTGGCTGCTTCCTCGAATGCGATACGCGATTCCTCATACCCGAACGAATGCAGCAGCGCTGCCGCGCGGGAAATCGATCTCTGCGCTAATGCGTTGCACGAGGTTGGAAAATTCACCGTACCGAGGCCGGCAACGGCGTGTTGATGTCCAGCGTGATCTTCCTGGGCCTGCGCGAATACCGAGCCCAGCACAAGCAGAACGACAAGTCGCATCACACCCTCCTTTCGGGCGCAGCCGATGGACCAGCTTCCAATGGACTACCGTCCCGCCGCACCCTCGGCCGTCAGCCCCACGGTTTCAAATTCAAACACCGTTCCCGCAGCGGCCACCTGCACCGTACCGGGGCCAAGCGCCTTGCCGTGGCTGGCATAGAAAACCGCGCCGTCGGTGGATTCACCGGGCTTTAACCTTACCGACACAAAGACGATTGCCGACGCCGCTGCCGCGGCCTTGATTTTGGTTGACGTCATCTCGGCCATGAGGGCCTGCCGCCGCGCCTCATAACCGTTGGTCGCCTTCATACGGTTGAACCCGTACAGCCCCATCTCATAGGTTGACACGAGCTTGATCGCGTCTTCGCGCCCGCCCCGTTCGATAAAGCGTTCCACCACTTGCCGCGCCGGCGTGGCGCGATAGTTGGCGCCATCTTTCGCGCGGAATTCGAAATCCTCCGGACGCATGATCCAGCTTTGTTTGCTTCCGTTGGAAACGGCCACTTGAATCACCGAGTAGTCTCGCACCGTCACGGGTAAGTGTGCGAACATGATGGTTACGCCGTTTCGAGTTTGCGTTAAATATCGTAACCCGTTGGATTCAAACTCAATAACCTGGCCGAGGGCAGTGGCCAATAATGCCGCGCTCCCGAGACAGAACACCGCGCGCGCCAGTGATTGCCACCAGTGCCGCCGGCTCCATCTGAGCTCGGATACCCTCATAACTAAATCATAGACCGAGCGTGACCACGACATGATGCAAAACGTTGGAGTGAGGCCTTCTAACCACGGCTTAACCGAGCATGGGCTGCGGAACTGGGACGTCGCCTATTGGAATCTGGGAACGGCGAAGTTGGTGGAAGCTGCTATTCAGCGCCATGAAGGCGAACTCGCCAATACCGGCGCACTTGTCGTGCGCACGGGGCACTTTACGGGCCGGTCGCCGAAGGACAAGTACATCGTCCGCGACGCCGGAACGGAGAAGAATGTCGCCTGGGGCAGCGTGAATCAGCCGATGAGCCCGGAGAAGTTCACCGGCCTCTACGACAAACTCCTCAGCTTCTGGCAGGGCCGCACGTTGTTCGTGCAAGACTGCCTGGCAGGGGCCGATCCCAATCATCAAATTCGCGTGCGCGTGATCACCGAAACCGCGTGGCACTCTCTCTTCGGCCGCCAGTTGCTTATCCGCACGGTGATTGAGGAGCTTCAGGACCAGATTCCGGATTTCACCATCATGTTCGCGCCTACTTTCCAGGCGCGGCCTGAGTCCGACGGCACCAATTCCGGCACCGTCATCGCCATCAACTTCACCGAGCGGCTCGTGTTGATCGCGGGCACGATGTACGCGGGTGAATTAAAAAAGAGTGTTTTCACCATTCTCAACTACCTGTTGCCCGGCAAAAACGTCTTGCCCATGCACTGTTCGGCCAATATCGGTGCGGCGGGCGACGTGGCGCTGTTCTTTGGCCTCTCAGGCACCGGCAAGACCACGCTGTCGGCCGACGCCTCGCGCGGCTTGATTGGCGACGACGAACATGGCTGGTCCGAAGAAGGCGTCTTTAACTTCGAAGGCGGCTGCTATGCCAAATGCATCCACCTTAGCCAGAAACACGAGCCCGAAATTTGGAACGCCATTCGCTTCGGCGCCGTGCTGGAGAACGTCGTACTCGACGTGAATCGCCGCAACTGCGACTACGATTCCGACGAGTTCACCGAGAACACGCGCGCCGCCTATCGCATTGAGTTCATCGCAAACGCTGTGATCCCTAGCATCGGTGGCCATCCGAAGAACATCCTGTTTCTCGCCGCCGATGCTTTCGGCGTGCTGCCGCCGATCTCGCGCCTTACTCCCGAGCAAGCGATGTATCACTTCCTGAGCGGCTACACGGCCAAGCTTGCGGGCACGGAACGCGGCCTCGGCAAGGAGCCCTCGGCCACCTTCAGCGCCTGCTTTGGCGAAGTCTTCCTGCCGCGCCCGGCGCAGGTCTACGCGGAGATGCTTGGCAAGAAAATCCGGGACTACAACGCGCACTGCTGGCTGGTGAATACAGGTTGGGTCGGCGGTGCATTCGGAACGGGCTCACGCATGAGCCTCCCGCATACGCGCGCGCTTGTGAACGCCGCCATCGCCGGCGAACTCGACAACGTACCCACGGCCGCGCATCCTGTTTTCGGTGTGCAGATGCCTACTCGTTGCCCTGGCGTCCCCTCGGAATTGCTCGATCCCAGAAGCCAATGGGCGGACAAGGCCGCCTACGATGCTGCCGCGCGCGACCTCGCTGCCCGTTTCCAAAAGAACTTCACCAAGTTCGGCGCGGTAGACCCGGCGATTGCAGGAGCTGGTCCGAAGGCGGGTTAGCGGCTCAATTCACTTCAATTTGTAGACTCGCCCGTACCACCGCCCCGGCCTTACCGCGCGCCTCGAGCTTGTACTCGGTAGACTGGCTCGGCCGCACCTCGATGCAACGCGAGAGCGACGGCTTCAGATCCTCAACGTGTGGCTCAATGCGCACTGACTCGGCGTTGAGTACTCCGTAACATAGCAAGGCGGACTGGCCCCGCCTGATTGAAGCGGGGCTGGCAACGAAGTGGAGCACCTTCAACTCGTCGCCGGCGTACGCTGGATGCACCGCCGCAGACGGGGTGGTCCGGTTCGTCGTCTCGCGCGCATTCCACCAACGCTTGCCGAAGACAAATAGCAGATAGACCCCGGCAATCGCCGCGACGATGAGCGTTCGCCTCACGCATTCAGTCTAAAGCTCACGCAAGTCCTGGCCGATATTCCCGTCAAGGAAGATTGCGTATGTCCTATATCGAATATGTGACAGCCGACCACGGCGCTGAAGATCCGATGCCGGAGCTCGCGCGCACCAATGGGTTCACCGATGTCGATCTGGCGCAGAACCGCGCCGGGAAGATCAGCGACAAACAAATGGGCCGGCTATTTGGCCGCGCGTTTCAGCCGCTGCGTTACCCGCTAACCGCACTGTTCGGCTGGCTGCTCGCCTGCCTCATCGTCAAGACGGTCGTGCCGGGCATTATCCTCGCCATCATCGCGATGTTGGGCGGCAAACTGATGACCGCCATTTTTGGCGCTATTACACTGGGCTGTGTGGCCGCGGCGTTCATTGCCATGTTGCAGAGCGGACGTCTGACGGTGTTACTCATACAAGACCTGCGCGAAGGAGCGGCGAGTTTCATGGACGGGCGCTTGTCGGTGAGCCGCGAAGAGGACGAAGGTCTGGGCCTGGACAAATTCCACGACCGCAAGCGCCGCCGGAGCCACTATGTGATGAACAACGAATATTTCGAGGTGGACGAAGAAGCCGCCGCCATTGTCAGGGATCACCCGCCGGCGGGCCGGTTCCGCATTTACTTCGCGCCGCGCAGCAAGCTGCTGCTGTCGCTTGAATTGACGCCGGCCAAATAGAAGTTCCTACTGGCCGATTTGGCGAATCGAAGGCTCGGGATACTTCAGCCGCAGACGATCGTATTCTCTCTTCAGCAGCGA
>DASRHX010000728.1:0-3074 GCA_035650295.1 Bryobacteraceae bacterium
GTAGTCGGCAAGTTCGCTTAAGCAGATGAAGCCCTTGCGCGTCAGTTCCTCGCCTGAGTCCGGGTCGCGGAAGCGTTGAAAGTACGCAAACAGCGCTGGCTCGGCTTCGCGCTCCAGGACGCCCTCGCCAATCCATGCGTCCAGATGCCCCGCCGCACGCGAATAGACGTTGTCCTCCGCCGTGTCGCCGTCAAACCGCTCGCCCAGGATGATGCGCACCAGATTGTACGGACTGGCGGCAAGATAACGCTCTTGCATGTCCGGGTAAATCTTGTCGTAGGGCTGGGTGACGAGCGCCGCCGGGTCGCCCGCTTTCGAGGAATACCGGTAGGCGTGGAACGGGAAGATGTGGGCCATGGCTGTCAATGATATAAACAATGTTATCCATGCGAATTGCAGCTCTTATTCTGGGCGTCGTCTCGCTGTACGGCATGTTGGCGGCTCAGCACGCCTCCCGCAAGATCGACTTCACACGGGATGTGCAGCCGATTCTCTCGGACAATTGCTATGCCTGTCATGGTCCGGACGAGTCGAAGCGAATTGCGGGTGTGCGTCTGGACACCAAGGAGGGAGCCTTCGCAAAGGGACCTAACGGTCCCATCCTCGTCCCGGGCGACGCGGCCGCGAGCCGTCTGTTCGTCCGCGTTTCGCACGCCAAGCCGGCGATGCGCATGCCGCCTGCGGCTTCCGGTAAGACGCTCACCGACGCGCAGATCGCCACGCTGAAACTGTGGATTGAGCAGGGCGCGTCGTGGGCCACCCATTGGAGCTACTCGCCAGCCAAGCGGCCGCAACTGCCCACCGTCAAAAAGGATACATGGGTCCGAAATCCGATCGACCGCTTCATCCTGGCGCGCCTGGAAGCCGAAGGCCTGGCGCCGCAAGCCGAAGCCACACGTTCGACCTTGATCCGCCGCCTCGCCTTCGACCTCACTGGTTTGCCGCCCGCCCCTACCGATGTCGAGGCATTTCTCGCCGACAAGCGGCCCGATGCTTACGAGCGGCTGGTAGACAAGTACCTCGCCTCGCCGCAGTATGGCGAGCGCATGACGATGATGTGGCTCGACCTGGCGCGTTATGCCGACACGCACGGATACCACATCGACTCGCACCGCGACATGCACAACTGGCGCGAGTGGGTCATCAATTCGTTTAACCGCAACCAGCGTTTCGACGAGTTTACTCAGTGGCAGATCGCGGGTGACCTGCTGCCGAAACCGAACCGCGAACAACTGCTCGCCACGGGCTTTCACCGCAATCACATGATCAACTTCGAAGGCGGCGCCATTCCCGAGGAGTATCAGACGGAGTACGTCGTGGACCGCGTGGAAACCACCTCCAACGTGTGGATGGGCATGACGATGGGTTGCGCGCGCTGCCACGACCACAAGTACGATCCAATCAAGCAAAAAGAGTTCTACGAGTTCTTTGCCTTCTTCAACAACATCGACGAAAAAGGCCTCGACGGCCGCAGGGGGAACGCCGAACCTCTGCTTCGCCTTTCGACACCGGAGCAAGAGGCGCGCTACCAGAAGCTGCTCGACGACATCGACATCTATGAAGCCTTGACGCACGAACGCACGATTGCACCGAACGTGGAGGCGTGGGAGCGTACCGCGCTTGCGACGCTGGGCAAACCCGCGCGCGACGGTCTGGCGTTGCACTTGGAGGCGGACAACAGCTTTTCTGACGCAAGCGGCCACTACCGCCACGGAATTGTCGAACGCGGTGAAGTGACGTTTGCCGAAGGCCCGGTGCAACGTTCGGCGGTGTTCAGCGGCGAATCTCAAATGCAGTACGCGGCGGCGGGCGACATGGGCGCCGTAATGGCCTCGAACAAACCGTGGACGGCAGCGTTCTGGTTCCGCAGCGGCACGATTCAAGAGTCCGGCCTGTTGCAAATGCGCGAGCCCGGCGACGCCAAGCGCGGCGTGGAAGTTCTGCTCGAGGCCTCTCAGCCGATCGGCGACTTACGGCGCGGCGTTAAGCCGGCACTGCGCGTTGCTAACAAATGGCCGTCGGACGCGCTCTATGTGCGCACACGAGACTTTGTCTGGACGACGGCCAAGGAGGCCGGCTCAACGTGGCATCACGTGGGCATTGTCTACGACGGCTCGTCGAAGGCCTCAGGCGTCACCATGTTCATAGACGGTGTAAGCGTGCCCGTAGAGACGCAGCGCGATTCGCTGCGCAGCGAGGTAGTTTCGCCTCGTCCGTTGGAAATCGGTAACAAGCAGTTGGGTTCGCCATACAAAGGGCAGCTCGACGACATTCGCATCTACAGCCGCGCGCTACCACCGGCCGCGCTCGCGCAACTGGGTGAGCAGGAACCCGTGCGCGCTGCATTCGCACTGACTCCTGGCGTGCCGCTAGGTAAGCGGCCACGCGAGGCGAGGCTGCGCATTGCCGACTACTACCTGCGGCACGCCGCTCCCTCCGCCGATCGCGAAGACTATGCGCGGTTGCTCGCCATGCGCGACGAACGGGACGCACTGTTGAAAGAGATTCCCACGACAATGGTGATGTCTGAGCGCGCAACACCCCGACCTACTTTTGTTTTGGGCCGCGGCGACTACCGCAACAAGACCGTGGAAGTGCAGCCGGGCACGCCTTCGATGCTGCCGCGGATGCCGGCTGAGCTGCCGCGCAACCGGTTGGGTTTGGCGCAATGGCTCACCAGCCGTGAGAATCCGTTGACGGCTCGCGTAACGGTAAACCGCTTCTGGCAGATGTATTTCGGCAGCGGCATTGTGAAAACGGCCGAGGATTTCGGTTCGCAAGGAGATCCGCCGTCGCATCCGGAGCTGCTCGATTGGCTGGCGGCCGAGTTCATGGAGTCGGGTTGGGACGTGAAGGCAATGCAAAAGTTGATTGTCACTTCGGCGGCGTACCGGCAGAAGTCGACTGCCCCGCGCGAGTTGATCGAGCGCGATCCGGAGAACCGCTTGCTTGCCCATGGCCCGCGCTTCCGCCTGCCCGCCGAGATGCTGCGTGACACGGCGCTCGCCGCCTCCGGCTTGCTCAATGGCAAGATCGGCGGGGAGTCGGTGCATCCCTACCAACCACCGGGCGTC
>DASRHX010000729.1:0-2408 GCA_035650295.1 Bryobacteraceae bacterium
TACCGTCTGCGTCGTCACGCTGGTTTCGAGGATCGACTTCGCCAGCCCCTCGATCGGCCACTTGATCTGGCTGTCGAGCGTCTTCGCCAGCGCGTTGCGCACCTGCCGCGAATAGTAGGTCTCGCGCCCCCGCGTCTCTACATAGACGTCTTTGAATTCCATCGCACCGCCCTTGTAAATCGGCGTGGCGAGAATGATCAGGTCGAAGGAGTCGCCCAGTCCCACACACCTGCCGAACATATTCAGCGCGCTCCTCCCGCTGAATTTCGACTCAACGCGCAGCCGCCCGCCCGCTTCGCCCACCTTCGGATTCTCCAAGTAGGCGAAGCTGCACTTCGTGGAATGATTTCCCTTCACGTATCTGCGTCCGTCCTGGCTGAACAATTGCGCCGACAACATTCGCTGCAACGTCACAAACGACAACTCGACTTCGGTCGCCGCGCCGCCTGGGCGCACCGCCGCCAGAAACAGAACCAATCCCACCAATCTGCGCATCTTCAAGGCCAGTGTAGCGTTAGACTCAATCCATGCGAACCTACCCGCCGGCGGCTGTTCTTTTTCTCGCTCCCGCGCTCCTTTTTGCGGACGCCGCCCGCGATGCCGAAATCGCCCGCCTAGCCGAAGCATTGCGTCCAAAGCTCGTCGAGATGCGCCGCGACTTTCACATGCACCCCGAGCTCTCCAATCGTGAAGAGCGCACGTCGCGTGTCATCGCCGAACGCCTCCGCGCTCTCGGTTTCGACGACGTGAAAACCGGAGTGGCGAGCCATGGCGTCGTCGCTCTCCTCAAAGGTGCGAAACCGGGCCCAGTCGTCGCACTGCGCGCCGACATGGATGCTCTACCGGTCGAAGAGACCATTGACGTCCCCTACAAATCGCGAAACGCTGGCGTGAAGCACGCCTGCGGCCATGACGTCCACATGGCCGTGCAACTCGGGGTCGCCGAAATCCTCTCCAAGATGCGCGCCAATCTCCCAGGTTCCGTGAAATTGATCTTCCAACCCGCCGAAGAAGGCGCGCCGAAAGGCGAGCAGGCCGGCGCGCGCCAGATGGTGAAGGAGGGCGCTCTCGACAATCCACGGCCCATCGCGATCTTCGGATTGCATACCGATCCCTCGTTGCAAGCTGGCCAGTTGGGATTTGTTTCCGGACCGATGCTCTCCAGCGCCGACCGATTTACCGTTCGCATCAAAGGCAAGAAGTCGCACGCCGCCTGGCCGCACTTGGGCATCGACCCCATTGTCGTCGCCTCGGAAGCCGTACTGGCCCTGCAGACCATCCGCAGCCGCCGCATCGATCCGCAGGATCCCATCGTCCTCACTATCGGGAAGATTGAGGGCGGCAATCGGGAAAACATCATCGCCGACGAAGTGCGCCTCCTCGGCACGATTCGAACCCTCAACGAAGACACTCGCAGCCGCATCGAAAAGCTGATGCGCGAAGTCCTGGGAGGCATCACATCGGCGCACGGCGCGAGCTATGAGATGGACCTGGAGCGGCAGTATTCGGTGACGACCAATCCCGAACCTCTTGCGTCGCTCACCCGCCCGGCCATGGAACGCATCGCCGGCAAAGCAAACGTCGTTGTTCAGAAGCCTGTCAGCGGAGCCGAGGACTTCTCTGAATTCCAGAAAGTCATCCCGGGATTCTTCTATTGGCTCGGAGTGGCCAACAGACAGCGCGGAATTACCGCCTCTCTTCACACCGCTGACTATGACGTCGATGAGGAGTCGCTGGTGCTTGGTGTCAAGACCATGACCGCGATTGCACTGGATGCTTTGGAGCGCGGCCGGTAGTATTTGTTATCACACGAAACCTGGAACAAACCCCTTCACACCACACGCGCGTAGGCGTACTATATAGGCGGCTACAAGTTTCATAGCACCGGCTCATATAGCTACCTGAGGAGGTGAAGGCCATGTTTGATAGCCTCGATGAGCAAATTAAGCAGGATGATCGAGCAGCCAGTAGCACCAAAGAAAGAGTATTGGTCTGGGTATCAGTCGCCGTAGTCAGCGTTGTTGTCTTCGGCGGACTGTACATGGGAATTCGCCTGCTGGACTAATTGTTCGGCACGCGCACCAAACTAATCGCAGACGCACGAGTCAAGACACATTCCGGTGGCGGGGTGCGTCTTGACTCGTTTTTGTTTTGGATTATGGTGTTTACTTGCTGATTGGCGTCTCGTCTTCGCCCGTCACGGCGACTACCGTACCGGTAGTCGCGGCAGCTATAATCACACCCGCGATCACAGCCTTCGCGGCGATCCCCATCCCAACACCGGCGGCTGTACCAGCGGCCGTTCCACCCGTGGCTGCGCCTCCGGAAGCGGCGCCAGCGGCAGCGGCGCCACCAGCAGCCGCACCCGCAGCGGCGCCTGCCTTGCTGGAGCACTTCTCCTCCAACCG
>DASRHX010000730.1:0-18973 GCA_035650295.1 Bryobacteraceae bacterium
GATCAGATCGTGGCGCTGCACACTAAGCAGTATTGCCGCCAACCATCCCTTGTACTGTCCATTGACGCCGGCACGGGCTTCCTCTCGCGCACCGGCACGATTTCCTATAGCCTCGAAGGCCGCCCCATTCCCGCGGAAAACAACCCCCGACGCATCTTCGACCGGCTCTTCCGCGGCGATCGGACCTCGCTTGCGTCCGAACACGAGAAGCTCCAGCGGCGCATCAAACTCGTCGACGCCGTGGTTGACAGCGCGCGATCGCTCGACCGGCAACTCGATAAGTCCGACCGCGAGCGGATGGATCAGTACCTGACATCCCTCAATGAAGTGGAATCTCGCCTCATCGCTTCGGAAAAGTGGATCGACATTCCGCTCAAGAAGCAGGACTATTCGCACCTGAATCTCGATGCGACGTCCGAAGGCGAGCCGGCGGAGTACTACCGCAGCATGTTCGACCTGATTGCGCTGGCCTTCGACGCCGACATCACGCGCTCGGTCGCCTTCATGCTCAATCGCGAAGATGGCATGGGCATCAGCGATACGTTCCCGCTTAAGCTAGGTCTCTCCAAGACCCACCACAATCTTTCGCATGCCACGGACAAAGAAGGACAGCTGCAGTTTGCCAAATACGACTTATTCCTCAGCCAGCAGATTGCGCACTTCTTTACAAGGCTCAACAGTTACAAGGATCGCAGCGGAACGGTGCTCGACAACACAATCGTGCTCTTCGGCAGCGGCGCCAGCACGACGCACAACCCGCTGAACCTTCCCACGCTGGTCGCCGGCGGCGCCAATATGGGGCTGAAGCACGGATCCTATTGGCGCAAGGATGGTTCGCGCATGTCGAACCTGCACTTGAGCATTTTGCGTTCTCTCGGCATCGGGCAGGAATCCTTCGCCGACAGCACCGGTACACTCAGCAGTCCGGTTTTCAGCCGCGTCTGAGCCAATCCCCTGCGGTAGCATGTTGGGCATGCGAAGGCTGACCTGTGTCCTCACTGCTGCCCTGACGATTGCGCCGTTGCTGGTAGGCGCCGAAGAATATGTCCTGGGGCCCGATTCACAGCGTCAGCCCGGCGTACCACAGGGCAAAGTCACCAAGCACGAATGGACGAGCAAGATCTACCCCGGCACCGTGCGCGACTACTGGGTCTACGTCCCAGTGCAGTACAAACCTGAAAAACCCGCTTGCACGATGGTCTTCCAGGACGGCGGTACCTTCGTAAATGAGAACGGGGCGTTCAAGACTACTGTCGTCTTCGACAATCTGATTCACAAAGGCGAAATGCCAGTGACTATCGGTGTGTTCATCAACCCCGGAGTGGTCCCCGGCACGGGCCCAGACACACAAGCACGGTTCAACCGCAGCGCCGAATACGACGCTGTAGGTCCCCGCTTCCCGACGTTCCTGATTGAGGAGATCCTGCCCGAAGTCGCCAGGCACTACAACCTCTCGAACGATCCCAACGACCGTGCCATTTCAGGATCCAGTTCCGGAGGGAACGCTTCCATGAACGCCGCCTGGACGCGCCCGGATGTGTTTCGCCGCGTGCTGAGTTTCATTGGTGGTTTCACAAACCTGCGTGGCGACCATATTTACCCCTCGCTCGTACGAAAGATGGAGACGAAGCCCTTGCGGATCTTCCTGCAGGACGGGTTGCAGGACGTGAACGTCTACAGTAACTACGAACTGGGCCTGGCGCTGCAGCATGCCAACTATGACTACAAGCTCGTGGTCGGCACCGAAGCCCATAACAGCAAACACGGTTCCGCCATCCTGCCCGAAGCTTTGCGGTGGCTGTGGCGGGATCATCCGAAGCCCATCGCCAAACCTGTTAACGGGCCGCGTCATTTCATCAGTAACAACATCGTCCTCGATTCCGATCCTGATTGGGAAGTAGTCAGCCAAGGTCATAAATTCACCGAAAGCCCGGCAGTGGATGCCATGGGGAATGTCTACTTCAGCGACATTCCGAATGGTCGCGTCCACAGAATTGCGATTAATGGAAAAGTCACCGTATTCCGCGAGAATGCGGGGGAGGCCAACGGCCTGATGTTCGGCCCGGACGGGCGATTGTATGCCTGCCAGAATGGCCGCAAGCGTATCGTTGCCTTTGCGGTTGACGGCAAAGAATCCATCATCGCCGAGGACGTCAACTCGAACGATCTTGCCGTAGGCCCCCGCGGCGAAATCTATTTCACCGACCCGCAGAACAGGCGAGTCTGGTTCATTGATGCCAATAGGAACAAGCGCGTGGTGCATGAGGGAATTCTTTTCCCCAACGGCATACGCTTCTCGCCTGACCATGCGTTCCTGATGGTGGCCGATACGATGAGCCGGTGGATCTGGTCGTTCTCCGTCGCTCCCGACGGGTCGCTCGCAAACGGTGTACCCTTCCACAGGCTGGAGATCCCCGATGAGGTGGAGTCTGGTGAACTGCGCAGCGGCGCGGACGGGATGACGGTTGACGCCGATGGATTCGTTTACGTGGCCACGAAGCTCGGGATCCAAATTGCCGATCCCGCCGGCCGGACGGTTGGCATCCTGCGCAAGCCGGAGAGAAGCGACCCTTCGAGCGTCGTCTTCGGCGGTCGCGATCTGCAAACTCTGTATGTCACGTCAGGGGACAAAGTTTTCCGGCGGACCATCAAGAAGAAGGGCATGTTCCCGTGGGTGCCGGTGACCCCACCGAAGCCACGGTTGTAAGCGCAACTGGTGCGCGAACGCAGTCGCTAGTTGCGGAACGCAACTTCCCAGGGCTTCTTTTCGCGCTTCACATCGCGATCGACAACGCGATCGTAGACGTGCTGTTGGTTCACTGTACCAAGCCCTTCGTTGTACAGGCTGGTCAACCCCAGCGCTTCGCGCAGGTCTTCGGTGAAGGCATGTAGTGCCTTTAGTTGAACCGCCGTCGCGGGCAACCTGTTGCCAGATGCAGTTTGCCAGATCTTCTGAAAGCCCAGTTCGACGAGTGGTCCGATCTCGTTGCCGATAAGGGCGCCAACATTCGAGATGTCCGGCATCCCGTCGCCCGAGTCGCCTACGTCGGCGGCAATTCCTGCACGGCTCACTCTCGTTGCGCCATGCGTCCCGGCCGAGATTTGGAATCCCGCTGAGCGCGCCTGATCTATCCGCTCAGAAAAACTGAGCATGTGTGGTTTCTCGCGGCGAAAGAACATGTGACTGCATCCATTATAATTCGCAGGTACGCGTAATGGCTCAATATATACTTTCTCTCGACGAAGGCACCACCAGCGCACGCGCCGCGCTCTATGACCGCGAAGGCCGCCGCATCGCCATGGAGTCGAACCCGATTGAGTGTAACTACCCGCGCGCCGGATGGGTGGAGCAAGGCGCGCTGGGCATATGGGAGCAGCAGTTGGAGGCGGCTCGCCGTACCCTGCAGAGCGCGGGAGCCAAGGCCTCGGATGTCGCCGCCATCGGCATCACCAACCAGCGCGAAACCACCGTGCTTTGGGACCGCGCTACGGGTGAGCCCGTTGCGCCGGCGATCGTCTGGCAATGCCGCCGCACTGCGGAATACTGCCAGCAACTCGCTGCGCGGTCGGGCTCCGCGATCATCGCGAAGACCGGTCTCGTCGTCGACGCCTACTTTTCTGGCAGCAAGATCCAATGGATTCTCGAAAACGTACCGGGTGCGCGCGAACGGGCCCGCGCGGGCGAGCTTTTGTTCGGCAACATCGACACGTGGCTCATCTGGAAACTCACTGGCGGCGCCGTTCATGTCACCGATGTTTCCAACGCATCACGCACGATGCTCATGAACCTGGCCACTGGCGATTGGGACAACGATCTGCTCTCACTCTTCGATATTCCACGCGGGATCCTGCCGCGCATTGCGCGATCGAGCGAGATCGTCGGAACGGCCACGGCATCACATTTCGGTGCGGAGATCCCGATAGCGGGAATTGCGGGCGATCAACAGGCGGCGCTCTTCGGACAAGCATGCTTCCGGCCCGGTCTCTCTAAAAATACCTACGGTACGGGATGCTTTGCGCTGCTTCACACAGGCAAAAAGCAACCGGTTTCGGCGCACAAGCTCCTGGCCACGCGCGCGGCGCAAATCGACGCCACGCCCCAGTTCGCTGTGGAAGGCTCGGTGTTTGTCGCGGGCGCTGCCGTGCAATGGCTTCGCGACGGCCTGGGGCTTATTTCAACAGCAGCTGAGAGCGAAGCGGTCGCCACCTCCGTAGCCGATACGGGCGGCGTCTATCTTGTGCCTGCGTTCGTCGGCATGGGCGCCCCACACTGGGACGGGAACGCCCGCGGCCTCATTTGCGGACTCACCCGCGGCGCCACGCGTGCGCACATTGTGCGCGCCGCGCTCGAGAGCATCGCCTACCAGACGCGGGAACTAGTCGAGGCAATGGAGGCCGACTCCGGCCAGGCGCTCACTGAACTGCGCGTCGACGGCGGTGCCACGGCCAATCAATTCCTCATGCAGTTTCAGGCGGATATTCTTGGCAAACCCATCGTGCGGCCGGCCGACATTGAAACCACCGCTCTCGGCGCGGCTTATCTGGCCGGGCTCGCCACACGCTTCTGGAGCGGCACTGATCAAGTGGAGCAGTTCTGGCGTGCCGAGCGCGTCTTTGAACCTTCGATGCCACAGAACGTCCGTGAGCATCTTTATGAGGGATGGAAGGAAGCCGTCCGCCGATGCCGCAACTAATCCGCAGTTCGTTTGTCGCGCTCGCCGTTTTGGCCCTGTCGCTCGGCCAGACAGGCGGAAGCAAATCGGACCAACTTGAGCGTTACCGCAATCTGGGTAAAGCATTTTTTGAGAACCCTACTACGCACGAACTCGCCGTTACGGAATTTCGCAAAGCCGTCGCGCTGCCAGCGGCGACTGTCGCCGACCGCGTGAATCTCGGCATCGCGCTCCTCGCGGCGGGCAAGACCGCTGCCGGCATATCTGAATTGGAACGTGCACAGAAGCAAGATCCTGCGATTCCCCACACGTGGTTCAACCTCGGTATCCAATACAAGAAGGCAGGCGATTACGACAAAGCCCGCCGACAACTCGAACAGATGGCGCGACTCGTCAAAGACGAGCCTGTCACGCACTACAATCTGGGCACGCTGTACAAGTTGGAAGGCAAACTGGCCGAGGCCCGCCGCGAGTTTGAACTCGCCGCCAAACTCGCTCCGCACCTTGCCGCGCCGCACTTTCAGTTATTCAATCTCCTTCGCCAGGCGGGCGACACCGAGGCCGCGCGCCAAAGGTTGGCGCTATTTCAACAGGTCAAGAAGGAATCCGAGAATTCGCCCACGCCAGAAGACATGGAATGGAGTTTCTACTCCGAAGTGATCGACGACCGGCCTCCCGCACCGCCACCCGCATTCCCTGCCCCGCTCTCGGAGGCGCGCGGCGACTTCAACAACGATGGCCTGCAGGACAAGGTGGTCTTCCGCAACGGCGCACCCGCGCTGATGCGTGCGTCGAAGGCTGGATTTGTCGAGCATCCGCTTTCAGCGCCCAAGGGCATCTATCGCGCCGCGGTTTGGTTCGACTTCGATCATGACTACGACCTCGATCTCGCGCTGCTCGGCGACCGCTGCGCGTTGCTGCGCAACCGCATGGAAGCTGGATTCGACGACGCGACGGCGCAGTTTCCCTTCTCCACCGGCCAAGCTGAATCCGGCGTGGCGTTTCGCTTCGTGCCCGATACGCGCGGCATGGACCTGTTGGTCCACTATAAGGACCGCCCGAGCATTCTCTATCGCGACCGCCTCGCAGGCAAGTTCGAAGCGACTCCCGCGCCGAGCTTCCCAACTCCGCTGGCAACGCCAAAGCCCGCCGGAAGCACGTGGGTGAGCATCCGCCTAATCGGAGTAAAGAACTTGAAGTTGGCCGAAGGCTCCGAGGTTGAGGTCAAGGCGGGCAGCTTCTTTCGCAAACAGATATATCGCGGCGCACCCCTCCGATTCGATCTGCCGGTCACCAAAGAGATCGACGCCGTGCGCATCACCTGGCCGAACGGGCTCATCCAAAGTGAAGCGCGGCAGCCGGTGAACCGTGCGCTCGTATTCAAGGAGGCGCAGCGTCTTTCCGGTTCGTGCCCGACGATTTGGACGTGGGACGGCCACCAGTTCCGCTACATCACAGATGTGTTAGGCGTCGCTCCTCTAGGCGCAGCCGCGGGCAATGGCGAGTACTTCCCGACCGACCACGAGGAGTCGATCGTGCTGCCGGAGGGTTCGCTGCAAATGCGCGATGGACTCTACGAGATTCGCATCACTGAGGAACTCGCGGAAGTGACATATCTCGATCAGGTGCGCCTCCTCGCGGTCGATCACCCGCAAGGCACCACTCTACTTACGAATGAGAAGTTCCAATCGCCGCCCTATCCTCCGATGCGGCTCTCCATGGCGTCGCAAATGAGGCCGCTCACCATCGCGAAGTCTGAGCTGGCCTTACCGGCAGCCGTAGCTACGATCGCCAACCCCACGCTTGTGCTCACCGGTTGGGTCGATTGGGCCGATGGCAGTACGTTCCTTGGCCTCGCTCAACGCGGCAAACCCTTGTCCCTGCCCACGCTCGAAGCGAAAACCGCCGATGGCCGCTGGCACACCATCTACAAAGAAATGGGGATGCCGGCGGGTAAACCCAAAACCATCGCGGTCGACCTCGCGGGCAAGCTTCCGCTCGGCAGCCGGCGGTTGCGGATCACAACCAATCTCGCGCTGCACTGGACCGCAGCCTACTTCGCGTCGGCGCGGCCGGCCCCGCCGGCCCGCGAACTTCCAGCCGTTACCGCCGACCTTCGTTTCCGAGGCTTCTCACGAGCCCTTATCGATCCCGCTCGGAAGCAGCCGGAAATGTTTTTCTACGCCGATCCTTCGCCCTCGTCCATGTGGAATCCCACGCGGGGTACCTATTCGCACTATGGTGATGTAGGCCCGTTATTGAGTACAGTAGACGACCGCATGGTGATTATGGGCTCGGGAGACGAGGTCGCCCTTCAGTTTGACGCGAGCGCGTTACCTCCGCTTCCAGCTAGCATGAAACGCAGCTTCGTCCTCGTGATCGACGGCTGGGCTAAGGATCAGGATCCGAACACTGCATACTCGCAATCGGTCGAGCCTCTGCCCTTCCACGGTATGTCCGGCTACCCGTACGGCCCTGGCGAACGCTTTCCCGACACTCCGGCCCATCGGTTATGGCGTGAGGAGTACAACACGCGTCCGGCGCTGCGGACTCTGCGCCCGCTGAGCCGCCCGCGAGGTGCCAGTGAATGAAGAAAGTGCTTGGAGCGCTCTTTTTGATTTGGCTCCTCGCCACCGGTTACATTGCCGGATTCGCTACGCCCAGTGTGTTCTACATGGTCAACGTGCTGGCCCATGTATTCCTTGGCGGGGCGCTGTTCGTCCTCGGCGCACGCTCGTTGCCGAAACCGGCGCTGGCCGTACTTGGCATTTCCACCGTGCTAGGCGCATATCTCACCTGGAAGGGCGCCTTGCTCGCGAACCAGCCGGTTCTCATCGCGCACATCGCCGCGGGAGTCATCGGATTATTACTGCTGGCGCGCGTCCCTTCTCGCGCCTACCGCACCGCGCTCGCTGTCGCGGCGTTGCTCGCCGTTAGCGCAATTGCCTACCAGCGCGCGTTCCCGGATCCCAAGCTGCGCATTCGGAACTCGCTCGTCGTTCCCACCTCCATGGAAGAGGAAGGAGCCGGGCCAAGCTCGCCCTTTTGGCCATCGTCGTCGAACACCAGCGTAAATCGGACAATTCCTTCCGATTTCTTCATGGACTCCAAACTCTGCGGCTCCTGCCATAAGGACATCTACAACCAGTGGGAAAGCTCGATGCACCATTTTGCGTCGTTCAACAACCAGTTCTACCGAAAGTCTGTCGAGCACATGCAGGAGTTGAACGGCACAAAAGGCTCTAGATGGTGCGCCGCCTGCCACGACCACGCCGTATTCTTCAATGGCCGATTCGACAAGCCGATCAAGGATCAGATCGATACGCCCGAAGCACAGACGGGCCTCGGTTGCATGAGCTGCCATGCGATCTCACATGTGAACGGCACCATGGGCAACAGCGGATTCATCGTCGAGTATCCACCGCTGCACGAACTCGCATCGAGCCGCAACCCGTATATTCGCAAGCTCGACGAGTTCCTCACCTATCTCGACCCTGAACCACATCGCCAAACGTTCATGAAGTCATTTATGCGCATGGACAGCTCCGAGTTCTGCGCGGCGTGCCATAAGGTCCACCTCGACGAACCGGTGAATAACTACCGGTGGGTGCGCGGATTCAACGACTATGACAATTGGCAGGCCAGTGGCGTTTCAGGCCAAGGAGCGCGCAGCTTCTACTACCCGCCGCAATCGCTTACCTGCAATGGCTGTCACATGCCGCTCGTCGATTCGCAGGACCCCGGCAATCGCAATGGGAAGATCCACAACCATCGCTTCGCGGCGGCAAACACAGCCGTCGCCTACGTGAACAGAGATCAGGAACAGCTATCGGAAACAGAGAAGTTCCTCAAGTCCGGCTTCATTACGGTCGACATCTTCGCCGCCTCTCCAGTGAATGCCGATATGCGGGAAGTCGAAATGCGGCGCCGCGCGGACGCGCCGGTGCTGAGCTCGACATTCGCGCAAGGCGAAGAGAGCGAGGGAGGCGGAACGTTTTTCCTGCGCGAGGTTGGCCAGGTTGCCGCACCCATTGATCGCGCCGGCGTCAAGTTCCAGCCCGGCTCTTCGGTACGTCTCGACGTTGTGGTTCGCACGCGCAAGATCGGACACTTCTTCCCGGCGGGAACCGTCGATGCATTCGACGTCTGGCTAGAAGTTACCGGCAAGGACGCAACCGGAAAGACTGTCTTCCTCAGTGGCGACGTGGAGGACGACGGCAAGGGTCCCGTCGAGCCTGGCGCTCACTTTTACCGCAGCTATCAGCTCGACGGCGCTGGCAATCCGATCAACAAGCGCAACGCCTGGCAAACGCGCAGCGTGCTGTACGTACGGCTAATTCCACCTGGGGCTGCCGACGTCGCCCATTACCGCGTGAACATTCCGAAGGACGCGAATGGCCCGATTCAATTCGAGGCCAAATTGAACTATCGCAAGTTCGCTCACTACTACACGCAGTACGTCTACGCGGGCAAACCCGCTCCCGGCGACGTCAACGCGGACAAGAGTCACGACTCTCGTGCCTATTCGTTCGTTAAGACAAATATCCCTAAGAATGTATCGGGCCGGATCAAGGAGGAAATTCCCTCGCCGCCCATCGTCACCCTTGCCATGGCAAAGGCTTCACTCAATCTCGCAGCACCCAGCGAGACTACGAACTGGGTGCCGACGGTTGCCAAAGCTGACCGCGAACGTTGGAACGACTGGGGTATCGGCATGCTGTTGCAAGGCGATCTGAAGGGAGCCGAATACGCATTCCGTAAGGTCACCGAGGCGGAGCCGGAATACGCCGATGGTTGGCTAAATGTGGCCCGCGCGCTCATCCAGGAAGGCGAAACCGAAGCGGCCCGCCCACTGATCGACGAAGCCATGCGGCGCAACTCAAAGCTTGGCCGCATCCATTTTTTCCAGGCCATGATCGACAAGGCCGCGGGCGATTACGATAAAGCTCTCGCCTCGCTTCGCGCCGTTGAGACGCAATACCCGCGAGACCGCGTCGTGCTCAATCAGATTGCGCGCATCCAGTTTCTGCAGAAGAACTACGCCGAAGCAGTTCGTACACTAGAGCGCGTGCTGCTCGTCGACCCCGAAGATTTACAGGCCCACTACACTCTCATGCTCTGCTACCGCGGCCTGGGGAAAATCGATCTCGTCGCGCGCGAAGAGAAACTCTTCCGCCGATTCAAAGCCGACGAATCGTCGCAAGAGATCACCTTCAAGCAGCGCATGGTCAGCCCGGAAGACAACAACGAGCGCCAGATGATTCACGAACACGAAAGCTCGCACCGCATCCCATGAAGACTCTCGTATTCATGCTGACCGCGGCGGCGGTCTGCGGCGCGCAAGTGAAGTTCACTGACGTTACCGCCGCTGCGGGTATTCGATTCCAACACAACGCCGGTAAGACGGGCAAGAAGTACCTTCCCGAAACGATGGGCTCGGGCTGCGCTTTCCTTGACGCGGACGGCGATGGCTGGCTCGACATCCTCTTCATCAACTCGCGCGATTGGATGCCACGCGGACGCAAATCGTATCCCGCCCTTTATCGCAACAACCGCAACGGCACATTCACCGACGTCACGGCCGCAAGCGGCCTGCAGATCGAAGGCTATGGCATGGGCGTAGCGGTCGGCGACTACGACAACGACGGCCGCGACGATCTCTACATTACCTACCTCGAAGGCGATCGGCTGTTTCACAATGACGGCGGCAAATTTCGCGACGTAACGTCATCGAGTAGCATCCGCAACGCTGCGTTTGGCACCTCCGCCGCATGGCTCGATTACGACAAAGATGGCCTGCTCGACCTCTTCGTCGCGAACTATGTTCAGTGGTCGCTCAAGACAGACTTGTGGTGTTCACTAGATGGCGCCAAGAAATCCTATTGCACACCGGAATCCTATAAGGGCTCGCCTTCGAAGCTCTATCGCAATCTGGGCGGCGGCAAATTTGAAGACGCAAGCGCACGCGCAGGCGTCTCCGATGCATCCTCCAAGTCCCTCGGTGTCGCCGTGCTCGACGTGGATGGCGACACATGGCCCGACCTTTTCGTCGCCAATGACACGCAGCCCAACAAACTCTTCCGGAACCTCCGCAACGGAAAGTTCAAGGAAGAAGGCCTCTCCGCCGGTATCGCATTTGGCGAAGACGGTGTCGCGCGCGGGGCCATGGGCGCGGATGCCGCCGACTATGACCGCTCCGGCCGCCCGCATCTATTAGTCGGCAATTTCTCCAACCAGATGCTCGGCCTCTATCACAACGAGGGTAACGGCCTGTTTGTGGACGAAGCACCGCGCTCGAACGTCGGCAGGGCCAGTCTGCTCTCACTCGCCTTCGCTGTGTTCTTCTTCGACTTCGATAACGACGGATGGCTCGACCTCTTCGCCGCCAACGGCCACATCGAAGAGGAAATTCAACGCGTTCAACCCAAGGTTCCTTTTGCGCAACCGCCGCTCCTGTTCCGCAACGCCGGCAAGGGACGTTTCGAGGATGTGACGAAATCTGCCGGACTCGCGCGTCCGTTCGTCGCCCGCGGAGCGGCTTATGGCGACTTCGACCGTGACGGCGATCTCGATCTGCTAGGCAGCACGAACCAAGGCCCCGGCTATCTCTTCCGCAACGACAGTAGTGCCGGCAATGCATGGATCCAAGTGCGATTGCGCGGGACCAAATCGAACCGCGGCGGCCTTGGCGCGGTCGTCCGTGTCGAGTCGGCATCCGGCAAGCAAACGCAACTAGCCCGCAGCGGTTCCAGCTACTGCTCGGCGAGCGACCTCGCCCTTCATTTCGGCCTCGGCAAAGACGGGACCGCCAACATCGCCATCGAGTGGCCATCGGGCGCCAAACAGCAGTTCGGCGGCGTCAAAGCCAATCAGCGCCTGCTTGTCGACGAGACAAGGGGCATCGTTCGCTAGCGGTAAACTAGTCTCTTCGCCATGAATCCCAAATTGCGTATCGCATCCATCACAGATGAATTTTCTCCTCAACTCGGACCCGCATTGGAAGCCATGCAGGCCATTGGCATGACCGGTGCCGAACTTCGCGTTGTGTGGGGAAAGAACATCATGGACTTGAACGATGGCGAACTCGACAAGGCCGTCGATCTGTGCCGGCGCCATGGCATGGAGATCATCTCCATCGCCTCGCCGATTCTCAAATGCGTTCTACCCGGCGGCCCCGGCGTCGACCCACGCTTCCAGCAGGACACGTTCAACGCCAAGCACACATTTGACGATCAACAACGTCTCCTCGATCACGCGGTGCAGATATGCGAAAAGACTGGCGCAAAGATTATCCGTGTCTTCTCCTATTGGCGCACCATCGATCCGCCGAAGTGCTTCGACGCCGTCGTGAAGGCAGTCAGCGGAATGGCCGACCAGGTGAAATCGAAAGGTCTCATTATCGGCCTCGAAAATGAGCACGCCTGCAATGTCGCCACGGCCACCGAAGCCGCCGCGGCGCTCAATGCAATTCCCAATGAAAACGTGAAGCTCGTCTGGGATCCGGCTAACAGCGTCTGTGCGGGCGAAAATCCGTTCCCTTATGGCTACGGCCTGCTTCCGAAAAACCGCATCGTCCACGTGCACACAAAGGACTGCCACATGGAAGGTCACAAGCCCATCTGGGGACCGCTGGGCACGCGCAGCATCGATTGGAAGGGGCAAATCGCCGCGCTCATGGCTGACGGCTACACCGGTTGGCTGAGTCTGGAAACACACTGGCCCGGGCCGAACGGCGATAAGATGGAGGCCAGCAAAATCTGCGGCTGGAACCTGCGCGGTTTGTCGGCTGCTTAGCCGGGGAGTGTCATCATGAAACGTCGGGTATTTGTCGGTGGCGCGATTTCGGGAACGGCGCTCGCGGCAGCGCAAACCTCCAACCTTAAACCTGCCGTAAAGACGACCGGCGGCGGTATTCCGAAGCGAAAATTTGGCAAGACCGGCGTTGAGCTCACCATCATTGGCCAGGCCGGCGGCAGGTTTCCGCTTTGCACGTTCGACGAGGCCGTCGCCATAACGCGCCGCGCCTACGATCTCGGTATCAACTACTTCGACAACGCTCACGCCTATTGGGATGGACGTTCGGAAGAAGTGTACGGTGCCGCACTGCAGAGCGTTCGCAAGGATGTTTTCCTCACTTCGAAGGCGCTCGATCGCACGCGCGACGGCGCGCGCAAGCAGCTCGAGGAGTCGCTGAAGCGCATGAAGACCGATCATCTCGACCTTTGGCAGATTCACGCAATCGGCGAGATGGAGGAGGTCGAGAAGATCTTCGCGCCAGGCGGAGCCATCGAAGCCTTTGAAGCAGCCAAGAAGGAAGGCCTCTGCCGTTTCATCGGCTTCACGGGCCATCGCGATCCTGCCGTGCACGCCGAGATGATGAAGCGCTACAAGAATTTTGACACCATCTTGATGCCGTTGCACATCGCCGATACCGGCTACCTGAGCTTTGAGCGCGGCGCGCTGCGTGAAGCCAACAAGCAACAGCTCGGCATCCAAGCCATGAAGACGACGGCGAATGCGAAACTCTTGCAGGCATTCAGCGTGCGCGAATGCATCCGCTATGCGCTGAGTCTGCAGGTCCACACGGCGGCGATGGGCTGCACTACCATCGGGCAACTCGAAGACGACGTCCGCATCGCCAGGGAATTCGAACCGCTGAGCGACACTGCGATGTCGGCCATGCGCCAGCGCGCCGACCGAATCAAAGGGCCTGATCTCGAGGATTGGAAACGCAATACCGAGCGCGCCTCCCTCCACGCTTACGTCGGCGGCTAAGTAGATGCGGCGCTGGCCGATGTGGCTGAGGTGGCTGCTCCTTATCGCCGCGGTCATGCTCGTCCCGAACCTACTTAATTTCGTCACGAAGCGCTGGTTCCATCGCGGCGATCCGCTTATCGACTCACTGCCGCTCGTTTTTCTGTGGGCCTGGGAACGGCCGGAGGATTTGCGATTCCTGCAGCCGAGCGAAGCGGGCATCGCCGTGCTACTCGCCCACATCTACATGGAAGGCGAAGGCGCGCCGCGCATGGAGCGGCGCAAACAGCATCTGCTGCTTACGCCCCAAACTCCCCTTATGGCGGTAGTTCGCATCGAAACGAAGAACGCCTCTGGCAACCAGGCGCAGGCGATGCAGACGGTCGATCAACTATTCAAGGTCTTCGACGATTCGCGTCTTGTTGCCGCGCAAATCGATTACGATGCAGGTACCCTAGACCGTCCCTTTTATGCCTCCCTGCTGCAGCGGCTGCGCGACCGGCTGCCCCAAAGGTTGCCGCTGTCCGTCACCTCACTGGCCAGTTGGTGCGATGGCGACCGATGGATGAAGGCGTTGCCCGTGGACGAAGCGGTACCTATGCTGTTTCGCATGGGCCCCGATCGGGACACGATTCGCCGCAAGCTTGCAGCGGGCGATGAATTTCCAGAGCCGCTGTGCCAGGGAAGCCTCGGAATTTCTACCGACGAACTGTTGCGGCCTCCTTCAAAATGGGAGGGAAGAGTTTATCTTTTTCATCCGAAACCGTGGACCAAAGAAGCTTACGAGGCGGCCCTGAAGGAGTTGCAATGACGCTCAAACGCGTACTGTTGTGCGGTCTTGCATGTGCCCTGATCGTTCTCGCCTGCGGACCGATGTTTCGCGAGGCGGTTTTCACCTACACCTCATACCCGAGGTACCCAGAGCGCAACTTTGCCAGCGGCGAGTTGGGGATCGTCTATCCCACCTTCTGGCGCAAGTTCCTCGTCGTCGCCTGGCGTAACATCGAAGGCCCGCCACTCACCGCTGCCGAACAGAGGGCTTTTATCGAAGGTCCTCCGCGCAACCCATGGCAAAGGACGCTGTGGAAGAATGTGCGCACGGAGCGCGAGCTTCCGGGCGGCAACTTCCAGAGCTTCGTCAATTGCGGCGAGGACGCTTTCCGCCGCGCTGAAGAAAAGCTGGCGGAATTGAAACGGCAATTCGGCGACACACATGCGGGTGTGAAGTCGTGGCTGCAGGCGCAGGACACCGTCTTCTCCAATTGCGAAGGCGGTGAGAAGATTCCCCAGGCGATCGAGCCAGGCCAACCCACCGCCCTTGCGCGCGAACGCCAATATCAGATCGCCGCCGCAAACTTCTACGCGATGAAGTACGACATCGCCGAACTACAGTTCCGCGGACTCGGCGACTCCTATCTCGTGGCCCGCTGTCTGATTCGCCGCGGGACGATCGGCCCGCTCAACCGGCAGGACTTGCAGAACGCCGAGAGGGAGCTGCGAAAGCTCGGCGATCCGCCGCTGCTCGGGTTCATCGCTTCGAAGTTGCGCCCCGAGGAGCACCGCATCGAACTGGCCAAGCGTTTGAACGACCCGAAACAGGAGGCCGCCTTCGCACAATCGCTCACCGATTACACATGGCTCCTCGACCGCGAAACCGCCAGCTTTTCAGGCGATGAGATGACCGAGTGGATCGATGCCGTCCAATCCGGGCGGGGCGAACCGGTCGAGCGCTGGAAGCGGACGCATAAGCCCGTGTGGTTATTGGCCGCTCTGCTTCATGCCCAGCCCGGCGTGCAGCAAAATGCGGAGTTACTCGAAGCCGCCCGCTCCGTTCCGGCATCGTCGCCCGCCTATGCCACGGCTCGCTACCATCGCGTACGCCTGCTGCTCGCGTCAGCGGATCGCGTCAGGGCCCGCAAAGAACTAGACGAAATTCTCAAGCAGACGCTTCCCGTTTCCGCCGTGAATGCGTTCAAGGCGCAACGCATGCAAGTCGCGGAGAACGTCGCCGAATGGGTAGCATTCGCGCCGCGCCAACCGGTGGCTTGGTACTACTATGGCGAGTACGAAGCGGGTCAGGAAGACCTCCCGGCGGTTCTCTTCGATTCAGATGCCGCGCTCCAGGCGAATCGCGGACTCCCTCTGAGCCTGCTGCAGCGCGCGGCGGCAGAAACTCAACTTCCCGCTGCATTGCGCGAGCAGTTGGGGACCGTAACGCGCACGCGCCGCATCCTGCTCAGCGGCGGAAGTTATGATGAGATCTACCAAGTCCTGCGCACGCCTTCCATGACGCCCTATGTCACCGCCGGAATCAATCGGCGCGACGCTGCGCCAACGGCCATAGACAACTATCGCGCCAACTGGTGGTGCGCCTGGACGAAAGACGAGAAGACCGCGATTCCCATGTGGCTGCCTGGCGCTGCGAAAGCCGAAGCCGCAAAGGAACTGGCCGCGCTGCAAGCCATGCCCTCTGCGCCCACGTGGTTGGCCCGCCGCGCCGTACAATTGGCGAATGCCGCGCCTCAAGACCCACGCAACGCGGAGTTGCTCCATCTCGCCGTCCGCGCCACGCGCTATGGATGCACGGACGACGCGAACTCGGCGGCTTCGAAGGCTGCGTTTCAAGTGCTCCATCGCCGCTATCCAAAAAGCGAATGGGCGCGAAAAACTCCCTACTCTTTCTGAGTAGGCGTCCAATTCAACCAGCGGTCGAGGAAGCGGAACGTGCCGTCGCCGTTGATGCGGTGAACACCGTCGAAGTACTCAATCTCGGTACGTTCGGGAATTCCCGACTCCCGATAGTGCCGCGCCACCTTGGCGTATTCATAGGCGACCCACTCGTCAATGCCGACACCATCGCGATGGCCGCGCTCCACCATGAATGGCCGCGGCGCAATCATCCGCGCCATCTCGAAGTGCCCAAATTGTGCGCCTTGGCCGAACTCGGGAATCTCGTACTCGCCTGTGAACATGTAGCTGTATGGCGCATCGATGCTCGTCGTCTTCCAGGTCCACTCGTTGAAGTTGCCTGAACAGATCACGACCTTGTAGTCCTTCAGCAGAACGGGCACGCGCATCGCGGTGAATCCGCCATAGCTCAGTCCATAAAAACCGATCCGATCCGGATCGACCATCGGCAGCGTCTTCAACCACTCGAGGGTGCGCGCATGCTGAGCGACGACGAAGCTGAATAGCGTCAGCCCCAGCGGATTCGCCTTTCGCTGCACCTGCCGGAAGCGTTCGCCCAGGATGTATGGGTTCTGTGGTGCATAGACGATGTAGCCGCGCTCAGCCAACTTCGCCGCGAACTCACGATAGGTTTCCCTGCCCCGCGCGTCACTGCCTGCGTCAATGAGAATCTGCGGGCGCCCTTCCAATCCATGCTGCGCGACTACCAACGGCCGCCGCTCCCCTGGCTTCACGTCCTTAGGGACCAGCAGCACGCCATAGGCGAACACCTCCCCCGTTACCGGCAGCTTCACCTCGTATCCGCGAAACGCGTTTGTGTCGTAGGCTTGACGCGATTGCACGCTTTCGGTCGAGCGTTCACCGGGCAGCCTCCCAATCCAATCCGCGAAGCGCTCCCTGTATGGCTCGATCGAAGCCACGTCAGCCGGCTTGTAGCCGCTCCAGAACTGCAATCGATCCCGTTCGGCCGCGCTTACCAACGCTTGCGTAAACTCGATCGCCTGCGCGAACTGACGGTGTTGCCGTTCCCTTGCACCCGCGATCGCGCCCGCCTCGCCGCGCACACCGCCTGCCTTCACGCCAAGTGCCTCGGCAAAGCCGCCAAATGCGTCCTCGGCCCTCACTAGCCTGCGCGGCGCGATCAACTTCGCCAACTGCGCATCGTCGAACCGCTTCAACAGCGCAAACACGTTCCGGTACAACGGCTCGCTCCAAGTTTTCTCAAGCGAACCCAACCCGCTCACTCCCACCACCTGTATCCGTTCGTCCAACGCTCCGGCGAAAAGCGCAATCAACCCGCCCTCGCCGCGGCCAAGCACACCGACGGGCGCTCTCGGCTCCTGCCGCGCCAGCCAATCCACGGCGGCCCGTACCTTTTCCACTTCGTACCCCAAGACGTGCCGCCCCATCTGGTACGCCATCCGGTGTACAAACTCCCGCCGCGTCTGTTGCGTCGCTTTCACTCCCAACTCGCCGCTCCAACCAGTGCCGCGGTCGATCACCACCGGCGCCAGCACCAGGCACCCGCTCGCCGCCAACTGTTGTCCCTCCCGCAAATCCGGAACCTCGTCCGCATCCGGCACCGCCACCGCATAACATTTTGGCGGGCCCTTCGGCCGCAACAATACTCCCTCGCCATCCAACTCCGCCCGTGCCTCCCGAAGCACCGGCCAGCGCACGCCCTGCCCCCGCTCCTCCATAATCCCAAGCGTCGGGCGATCCCCACGAATCCCCAACATCGTCGACAATTCCGCCCGCGCGGCCACAACGTCGGTAACAATTCGTCCGGCGGCGCTTTCTATCTCCACGCGGTCCAGCCATGCGTGCATGCCGTCGAGCATCAGGGCTGCTTGATCCCGTTGCCCCGGCAATTGCAGTTCCCCCGGGAATTGTTGGGCGAGCGCCAAGTGGCTACTCACCAATAAGATAGCCAACCTTTCCATTTGCATACTAGGATAATTTAATGTCAGAATTCTTCCAGCCCGGCGTCATCACCACGCTCCACAAGCTCCGCGAAGATGGCGGCGGCAGGCTCGAATCGGACCTAAAGTCCTTCCGTCCATACCGGCCGGTCGGCTTGGTTTTGCCTGCATTGTACAGTGAGTTCGCCACTCCGGCAATGAAGGTCATTTGCGATGAACTTCGACCAGTGGACTACCTCGGCCGGATTGTCGTCGCCATTGGCAAATGCAGCTATCAAGAATACGTGAGCGCCCGGGCCTTCTTCGAAGGCTTCCGCACCCCTGTCACGGCCATTTGGGTGGAAGATCCCCGCATCGAGGGATTACTCGACCTGTTGAAGGACGAAGGCGTTCGCATCGGCGAATATGGAAAAGGCCGCACGTGTTGGCTTTCCTACGGCTACCTGCTAGCCACGGGCGATGTCGACGTCATCGCCCTGCACGACTGTGACATCCTCAACTACTCTCGCCAGATGCTCAACCGCCTGGTGTATCCAGTGGCTCATCCCAACCTTGGCTTCGAATTTTCCAAGGCTTACTATGCCCGCATCGCGGACCGCATGCACGGACGAGTGACTCGCCTCTTCTTCTCACCCATCGTGCGCGCCATCCAGTCGATGACGCCGGAAATCCCCTACTTGCGATTCCTGGACAGTTTCCGCTACGCGCTCTCGGGCGAGTTCGCCATGGATGCCGATCTCGCCCGGGTGAACCGCATCCCCTCCGACTGGGGACTGGAAGTGGGCGTTCTGTCGGAGATCTACCGGAATTGCGCGATGGGCCGTGTGTGCCAGGTCGACATCGCCGACAACTACGAACACAAGCACCAGGAGCTTTCTCCCGAAGACTCTGCCCGGGGACTCCGCCGCATGACGTGCGACATCGCCAAGCACCTTT
>DASRHX010000731.1:0-6384 GCA_035650295.1 Bryobacteraceae bacterium
GGCGTCGGGGATGTCGGAAAAGGAGCGGCAGAACTCGGCCGCGCCCCCGGTGGAGCGAATCAGGTCGAGCAATCCAGTTTGATAAGCGGTATTGAGGCGATCGCTCAGATACTGCACATGGACGAGGTAGAGTGGCGATTCGCCGCCGCGCATGCGGGCCTTGAGCTGGCGGAGCTTTTCATTGACGAGGCCTTCCGGGAAGCGGCGGCTCATGTCGCCGGAGTCGCTCGAATTGACCACCGGATTGGAGTAATCCTCGCGATAGCTGGCAACGTTGCTGTCGCTGACCATGAGGACCGTGACGCGGACATGGGCACGGGCGGCGATGCTATCGGCGAGTTCCTGCACGCTTTCGAGTGAGTTCAGAAGCTCCGGGCGCGCGGCAACGGTAAGCGATTCAATGGCGGCGATGAGTTCGTCGCGGGGAGCGGCGGGGTCGACAGCGACGCGAAGGCCGTCCTGCGACCGGAGAAGCGCAACTCGGCAGTTGGCGGGCAGTTCGGCGATGCGTTTGAGGATTTCCTGGCGGGCCGGATCGACAAGCGAGAGGTCGCCCGAGAAATCGAGAGCAAGTAGGAGGAAGAGATCGGAAGCGGGAGCGAGCAGGCGGAGGACGCGCGCTGGCTTGCCATTGATGGCGATCTTGACCTGTGAGGCTTCGAGCGGCGGATCACCAGGCGCGGAGAAAGGAACGCGCATGACTGCCTGGGTATCCGGCGGAAGTGGCGCGGCAAAGGACAGCGCAAGCCATTGGCGCCGCGAGAACGCACTCAAAAGCTAAACCTCAGGCCAAGTTGAATGACGCGTCCACCGCGCGAGCCGATGATGCGCCCGGCGTTGACGTTGGGGGCGGTGGCTGGACCGATCATCGTATCGGGATCACTCCAGTTGGCATGATTCAGAAAGTTGAGGCCGACCATGCTGAACTCCATGCTCTTCTCAAGCGAGAGCGAGATGCGCTTGTTGACGGAGAGGTCGTGGTTTTGCGCGCCCGGCGCGCGCAGGCTGGAGTGTGTACGGGAGGCGTCGCCGATAGTGAAGTCGGCTGGTTGGGCGAAGGCTTCGGGATTGAACCAGAGGTCGGGCGACTGATCGTCGACATGCGGATCGACACCGGGCACTACGTTCACATGAAGCGCGTCGACGACCCGGCCGGTGTTGTTGAACTGCGGGCGAAGGGCGAGCGGTTCGCCGCTGACAAGCGTAGTGACGCCGCTTAATGACCAGCCTTCGACCAGGTAGCGGCGCCAATCGGTAACAGGGAAGAGAAGCCGGTTTGGGCCGAGCGGAAGCTCGTAGGAATAGGTGACGGTGAACTGGTGAGGATTATTGCTTGAGGTGAGGGACCACTCGTTGGAACGGTTGTAGTAATCCTGGATGCCGTAAGGGCCGGAGTAGTTGTCCATCTGCTTGGAGAATTCGTAGCTGGCGGCGAGCGAGAGTCCGGCGGAGGCGCGCTTTTCCACACGCAACGAGCAGGCGTCACGTTTGTAGCGGCCTTCCGGCCAGGAACTGTAGACGTCGAAGCGCTGATATTGCGGGTAGGGGCGCTGGGAACGATTGAACGTTTCGTCGTTGAGCCGGACACCATAATCGAGGGCGGCAAGGGGAATGGCATTGGGATTGGAAGAGGAGCTGCCGAGCAGTAGATTATGCCCGCCGGCGTGTCCCAGACCGAGTGTGAACAGGAGCGCACCGGGCAACTCGCGCTCGAAGGACAAGGAGAAGGATTGGTAGGTGGGCTGGATTCCGTTTGGTTCGATCAGATCGGCAACGGTGTTGTTTGCAGAATCCGGGCGAAGGTCGGGAAACGTGCGGCCCGCCGGGGGAAGGCCGTCCCTGAGAGTCGTGGCTGGTTGAAGCTGCGGATTGACGGAAACCCACGTCGGGCTACCGTTGAAGGCTTGCGTTCCCCACTGCGCGGAGTATATGGGGATGTTGGCGTAGGAACGGCCGTAGCCGAGACGGACGACGGTTTTTGTGGCGCCCAAAGGATTCCAGGTGAGACCGGCGCTGGGTTCGGCCTTCACAAGAAACGGCTGGAAAGCTCGGCCCTGGCCATTGACGCCCGCGACGACGAGCGCGCCGGGACGTCCATTGACCGGGTTGATGGCATCGAGCGAAACGGTGGACTGGCGGTCGTACTTTTCCTTGCGCGGCTCGGACATGTCAAGACCGGCCGATACGCTGAAGACGAGGCCTTTGCGCAACTCCCACTGATCGGCACCGGAGAATGCGTAGCGGCTGCGGCGGAAGTAAGAGGGGGAGATGACGACGCTCTTTTCCGCGAACTCGGCTTGGCCGAGAACAAAACTGGCGAAAGCGTGGCCGGTGTTGTTGATGCCGGGGAGGCTGGTGAGTCCGGCGCCGAATCGGAACATTCCTTCGGGATAGGAGGGCGCGTAGATGTTCACCTGCTCGCGGATCCAACGGGCGGAAAGCCGCAGGCGGTGTTGATTCCAGCGAATGGAGTGGCCGTTGGAAACGACGAACTGGTTGCGGGCGTTCTTGAGAAGCGAGGTCGAGCGGCCCATGCCTAGGTAGGGTGAAAAGTTGTAAGCGGGGAAGACGGAATCGCTGCCGGCTTCGGGCAGGTTCTCCAACTGCGAACTGGAGATGTCGAGAGTGAGGGTGTTGATGCGCTGCGGCGACATCGTGAAGATGTGCTCGGCAACGGCGCGGCGGCTGCGGCGGCTGCGCACGGGCGAACCGGGGTTGGCTTCGTTGAGGAAGAGCGGAGAGGCTCCGTCCTGGCCGTTCGAGTAGTTGAGGCCGAAGCCAAGGCGATGTCGATCGCCGGCTGTATGGTCGACACGCGCGATGATGCCGTTGGCGCTATTGATTTCCGGAGTGAACACGAAGTAGTTGTTGCGGAAGAATGGTCCGGCGTCAGCGTTGGGCGCGGGATAGAGAGTCAGGGCCTGCTGCGCCGTTCGGTCGAGGCGGGCGGTGGGAATCACGTTGCCGGCGAAGGGCGTGCGGAGATACTCGAGATTCGATTCGCTTACCGGTTCGCCGGAATTGTAGTTCGGATTGGGAGCGGTGGTTTGCGGATCGTAGATGGGAAGCAATTGGCCGGCGGCATCCACAGTGCTGGACCAGTCGCCTGCGCGTTCGGGCATGGTGGGAACGGTACGAAGCGAGGAGCGGCCGATTTTTTCACGCATGCCCTCATAAGTAAACGTGAAGAAGGTGGTCCGCGCGCCATCGTAGACGCGGGGAATGAGAACGGGGCCGCTCACGTTGAAGCCGAACTGGTTGCGGCGAAGGATATTCTTAGAACCGCCGCGTTGGGCGACTTCATGGGGAACCGCGTCGAGGAAATCGTTGCGGAGATTTTCAAACAGGCGGCCGTGCCAGCGTGATTTGCCGTTAGAGTCGCGACGGCGCACGGGGGTGGAGCCCTCCGCCAGGCCGAGGCGCCTGGTTTGCACCTGAAATTCCTCAACCGCCTTCTGCAGTTCGCTCGACTCGTTGCGATGGGCAGGCGGTTGAGCGGCGGCGGCCGAAAGGATGAGGGAAGCTGCGAACAGCCGCAGTGCGCTCATAAGTAACTAGTGTAGCGAGCGAAGCGTCGATGGCGCTGCCAATGGCAGCCGTTGTATCCTAGTAAATGCTCGCCGTCGGGGCGTGGCTCAGCCTGGTAGAGCGCCTGGTTCGGGACCAGGAGGCCGGAGGTTCGAATCCTCTCGCCCCGACCATCCATTTTCAATCGCTTACGATTGCACAACTAGCACGCATAGTTTGGCGCTAGGTGGTCGCACTCTGTCGGGCCCCCTTGCCCCTTATCATCAGAACTTTCCACAACGATCGCGCCACGGCTCCGTGAGCAGTTGCGTCACAGATTGTGACCTAACCATTGTCTCGCGAGGACTGAGATGGGCAACGACTTGAGATTTTCGCAGGTATCGCGACAAGCCAGCCTCATGCAAGTCATCGCAGTTGCTAACGTACGGACGCGAGCATGGACGCCGAACGCGTTGGGCGAGAAGCAGTGCGTAAGCGCGGCTTTTTCGTCAATGTGTCCTTAAAATGGTCTCCCGTCCGTCGAATATGCGTTTGCCCGCAGGGAAAGCGCTTGGACACACTACAACATCAATACTTCCTGGTCGTCGGGAAGCGACGAGATTCGGCTGAACCGCTAGGACCCATTACCGGCTCAGGAAGCGCCTCACGACATTGCGCGTAACCGCCGAGACGTGATCGTCGCAGAAGAGCGCAGAGACCCAAGTGATCGAGCCGACTGAGAAGACGGCCCCCCCACTGCCGGTTTCGTGATAAGTGATTTCGGAGCCGCCTTCGTCCGGGTTTGTGCCTTTGGCCAACAGGAGGGTGTTAGCCGGTGAAGAGGGGCTGCGTTTGTCGGTTTCATGGCCGGACGCGCCGCCGGGGATGCGCTCATGGAGGGTTTTGTGGCCGAATTCATCGTCTTTCCTTAGGCCGGTGCCTTCGAAGATCCAGTGGCTGGGATCGATTACGCGGAATGGGGCGGCGGTCATGATGCCGGAGGAGGTGCAGACGACGCCGAGCAGGTTGGCTTCGGATTCGAGCGTGCGGTGAAGGCGGCTTTCGTACTCGATGGCGCCGTCGTCCGAGTAGCCTCCCAGTTCGCCATTCAGGCTGCGGAGGTGCGAGAGGCAGCGCATGGAGCCGCCGGGCAGGAAGACGATTTCGCAGTTGAGGCCGTTCCCTCCTAAGTACATCAAACGGCCGCCGCGCTCGAAGACCCATTCCTTGACGCGCAGGTACATCTCGCGGCTCCAATATTCGGGGTGAACGGCGAGGATGAGAACTTTGTAGGAGTCGAGGTTGAGAGTGCCGTCGTGGAGTTGGGCTTCTGCGTAGAGATCGTATTCGAAGCCTTCGCGTTCGAGCCAGCCGTAAAGGCGCCATTCGCCTGGAGCTTGTCCGCATTGAACGCGGCCTTGAACGGGATCGGTGACTTCCCCGTCGTCGAAGATATGGTTGTTCGGCTCGGGGCGGTCGAACGAGAGGGGCATGAACTCGTCGTCTTCGGCCTTCCATGTGCCGAAGGGAGTGGGGTCGTGGTAGCGATCCAGGTCCTGGCGAGCGTTGACGATGGGAGCGGGCGGCAGGTGGTCGGCATTGATGTAGTTACTACGGCCGCCGAAGTTGTTATAGGCGTTCCAGGTGTTGGTGGAGGCGAGCACGGCGATGGGCGCTTGCGGAATTTTCGGCGCGACGACCCAGGGCCAGGAGAAGAATCGGCCGGCTGGGGTTCGCGCGTGAACGTAGTAGAGACCGGTGCGCTCGGGGGCGACGACGATGGGCGGCGCGGGATAGCCGTCCTGGTTCCAGCGGACACCCGTTTGGGTAAAGTCGCCGTCGGGAACGATTTGCTTGTTGGCTTGTGGACCGTGCTCGTCGATCCAACTGATCATGGAGACGTATTCTTTGCGGAGGCCGTACCGCCACAGGGTGAGTTGGTATTGCTCGACGCCGTGGACACGGTATTCGGACGCCTCGCCGGAGCGAACCCATTTCGGCCACATGTAGCCGAGCAAGCTATCGGGGAGCAGGCGGAGTTGGGGCGGATCGCCTCCGAGTTGAACCTGCGATGCCTTCGAGCCGTAGCCCGGTTTGGACAATGTCACGCGGTAGGGTCCTGGCGCCAGCGATCCGTAGAAAGCGCCTCGAGGAGACGAGCGGAGAAGCGTTACTTCGCCTGTGGAGAGGAACTCAAACTCAGCGTATACATCCGGCACCGCGACAAACATTTCGTCGCTGACATAGGCAAGTGGTTTCATTCGCGGGAACAGTATGCCATAGAAATGTTGCGGTATTTGCGGTGCGTTCAGTATCGTGGAGGATTCTCATGATGCGGAAATTTGCGGAGATGAATCGGGAGCAATTGGGCGCCGCGCTTGATGCACTCGTGGTGTTGCCGATAGGCGCGACCGAGCAGCACGGTCCACACCTGGCGACGGGCACGGATTTTTTCACCATCCAAGCGGTCGCCGAGGAGAGTGCGCGGATCGCGGCATCTGAAATTCCGGTGATTGTGACACCGGCGCTCCCATTCGGATCGTCGGACCATCACTTCATTTTTGGCGCCACTTTGTCGCTAAGCACGGAGACGTACTACAAGGTTCTCCGGGAGCTGTTGGAGTCGCTGGTGACGGACGGATTCAAGCGGATCTTTCTACTGAATGGACATGGCGGCAATCATGAATTAGCGGAGCTGGCCGCACGCGATGTGGCGCAAAGGCGCGAAGCGAATGTAGGAGCGGGTTCATATTGGGCGATCGCTTGGAACGGCCTGGTCGCGGTGGACGCGCATTTGGGACGTCGATTGCCAGGGCATGCAGGGGGGTTTGAAACTTCGATGATGCAGGCCATTCGGCCGGACCTGAAGATGGGGCC
>DASRHX010000732.1:0-17602 GCA_035650295.1 Bryobacteraceae bacterium
CGCCCGCGAACCCGGATGACATTGCGGTCGCCAATTCGAACGGAGTGTGGAGATCATTGGATGGCGGATTGACGTGGGACAGCCTGAATGCGCTCCTACCCAACCTGCCCGCGGCGCGACTTCTGCGCGCGCCTCAGCCGCGGCGGGGGCTGCTGCTCGGGTTGTCGACCGGCGAAGAGGCTGAATGGGCTCCCGGCGAACGCGCCGGATGGCGCACCACCGAACCCAACTACACGCTGACGGAGCGGGCGTTCGCGACTGCGCTTGCGCCGAGGCTGGGAACAACGGCGGCACGGGTGTCAACAGGCGGCGGCTATCTTTATGCGGGATCGGCGGAGGGGCGGCTGTTTACCTCCTCCGATGAGGGCCGTACGTGGCGCGAGTTCCGTTTTTCCGAGCGCGGGCGCGTGGAGGCGATTTTCGTCGATGCGCGGGAACCGCAGATTGCCTTGGCAGCGGTGAATCCGGGCATGGCAGGCGGCGCGCGTCTGTTTCGCACAACCAACGGCGGCATTTTCTGGGATGATTTGAGCGCCGACCTACCGGCGGGCGCGGCGCACGGTGTGACGGCGGACCTAGCCTCCGGTACGGTCTATCTTGCCACGGACGCCGGGCTCTTCCTGACCATCACTAACCTTCGCAACGCCAGCCCGGCGACGCGTTGGGTGCGTGTGGACTCGGGATTGCCGCAGGTGGTGGCGCAAGACGTGATGCTCGATGCCGAGGGCAATCAACTCTACGTCGCATTGTTGGGTCACGGCGTTTACCGTACCCTCGCGCCGCACCGGCTGTTGGATCCGCGCGTTGTGAACGCGGCCGATTTCAGCTCGCGGGCGGCCGCGCCGGGCTCGCTTTTGAGCGTGTTAGGACGGCGTGTCTCCTCGGCGCGTATGGGTTCGACCGAGGTGCCGGTGCTGGCGGCAAGTGAATCGGAGTCCCAAATCCAGGTACCGTTTGAGGCGAGCGGGACGACGCTTTCTTTAGATTTAAGCGATGGCACACCGGGCGGCCGGAGTGTGGCCCTGCCCCTGCGACGGCTCTCACCAGCGATTTTCGTCGATCGCGACGGAACGCCGATGATACTGGATGCCGATCGCGGTCTGCTGCTCGACGCACAGACACAGGCGGAGGGAGGCGGACGGATTCAGATACTGAGCACGGGTTTGGGGCGGGTAACACCAGAGTGGCCGACGGGTTTGGCCGCACCAGTGGAGAGTCTGCCCAAGGTCGCGGTTCCCGTTCGGGTATACCTGGACCGCGTACCGCTGCGCGTAACTCGAGCCACGCTTGCCCCGGGTTACATCGGCTTCTATCTTGTTGAGGCGGAGTTGCCGGCCGTAGTTAACGCGGGTCCGGCCGAGTTGTACATCGAAGCGGAGGGAAGCGAAAGCAATCGTGTATCGCTTTACTTGCGCCCGTAAAGCACGTTGCCCATTGGGGCGCTGTACACTGTAGCAGGGAGTTCACCATGATTACTCGCCGCACCCTTATCGCCTTGTGTCCGGCCCTGGCGTTCACTCAAGTCAAGGAAGATAAGAAACTTGCGCCTTACTACCCCACGCCGGAAACGATTGTCGAGAAAATGCTGCAATTGGGTGGGTTGAAAGCCGGCGAGAAGATGTTCGATCTCGGTTCGGGCGATGGCCGGCTGGTCATCATGGCCGCGGAGAAGTTCAAGGCCATGGCCGAGGGCATTGAGTTAGACGACGATCTGTATAAGCAGAGCTCAGAGCGCATCAAGCGGCTGGGTTTGGACGCGAAAGCGAAGATCATTCACGGTGACGTGTTGGCGCAAGACTACAGTTCGGCCGATTTGCTTACTGTGTACCTGCTGCCAAGCGCCACGGAAAAACTTGCACCGATCCTGGAGAAGCAATTGAAGAAGGGAACGCGGATTGTCAGCCACGATTTCCCCTTTAAGAACTGGCAACCGGAAAAAATCGAAGACATTCCAGACGACGGAGAAGGCCGCTCGCACACGCTATACCTGTATCGCCGGTAACGGCCAGGCCGCGCGCGGACAACGCAAGAGTTGGCCGGAGAATACGTTTTCGTTCCGCTACTGTGGCGCCGATCGAGCGCTATCACCCGTGTTCTGTTCGCCCTCGGCATGGTGGCGCTGGCCGGGTTGCATGACGCTCCCTTGCTTGCCAAAATAGCCGCGAGCTTGTACCTGGTGTTCAGCGCCGCCGTGTTGCTGATGCGGTTTCTTCAGAGGCCCGCGGGGACGCTGGCCGCGCTCGTGGTGGACACGGTCGCATATCTGCTCTCGGTCACGCTGATTGCGAACGGAAGCCTGTGGATCATCCTCCACCAATTCTGCTTTCTCGCGCTGACGGTGCTGTTGCTGCACCACTGGCAGCAATTGGTGGCCGTGTTTGGAACCTGCATCGCCTACTTCTTGCTCGTCTCGCCGCCGGCCGCGCGCGAGGCATTGCCGGGACTGGTGGTCACCTCGCTGGTGGCCGCGTTCGCACTGTGGCAGAAGCAGGTGATTGAAGACCGGCTATTCCAGATGTCACGGCAGGCAGTGATGTACCGTTCGAGCGCGGAGAACGTGCGTTTCCAGGAGCGCGCGCGTATTGCCGACGATTTCCACGATGGCCCGCTGCAGATGTTCATGAGCCTGACTGTGCGGCTGGAAGTACTGCGCCGCATGATGGAGAAGAAGCCGGAGTCGGCAAGGATGGAGTTGGAGCAACTGCAAGAGGTCTGGAAGAAGCAGGTGTCCGAGGCGCGGGAGTTCATTCACACGATTCGCGCGGCGACGACGGTGGAAGAGAACCTCGCCTCGGCGTTGACACGGCTGGTCGAATTGTTCGAGAAGGACAACGGCATTTCGACGACGCTGCGGCTGCAGGGAAACATATCGACGGTCGAATCCGAGTTGACGACAGAGATGCTGCAGATGGCGCGCGAAGCGTTGCATAACGTCTGGAAACATGCCAAGGCCACCGAGATCCAGATGATGCTCGACCAGCGCGACCGCGAACTGGTGTTAACGGTGGAGGACAACGGGCAGGGCTTTCCCTTCTCCGGTTCCTACACGCTGGAGGAGTTGGACCTATTGCGCCTCGGGCCAGTGAGCATTAAGCGGCGCGTCACGGCGCTGCAGGGCGGACTGATTCTGGAATCGAGGCAAGGCAAGGGTTCGACATTGCGCATCCGTATTCCGCAATGAGATCGTTTCCGGCGGTAGTGCTGGTGGCGACTGCGCTTCTCCTCGCCGGTTGCCGGCCATACGCCGATTTCGTACTCCCCAAACCGGATGGCGTGCGGCGCGACGTGCGCCCGCGCATCGAAGCCAACGCCGAACCCGTGCTCCAGCGCGGGGCGGCGGGCGAGTTCGATTCCGTGGATGCGTTGAATCCGTCGCTTGTGCGGCGCGGAGAACAATGGTTCAACTTCTATTCGGGCTTCGACGGAAAGACATGGCATACGGGGCTGGCGACTTCGCCCGATGGCGCGGTGTGGACCAAGCAGGGGAAGATACTGTCGCCGGATTCGTCGACCTGGGAGGGGAACTATATAGCCGCTAATGGGTCGGCGCGGTGGTTCAACGGAGAGTTTTATTACTGGTATCAGGCTGGCTCCCCGCCCCGAATCGGGTTAGCGCGATCCAAGGATGGGCGGACGTGGCGGAAAGGCGCAGCGCCGGTGGTACCGTTTGGCCCGCGTGGTTCGTGGGACGAGCGCGCGACAGCCGACCCCTATGTGATCCAAGTGCGCGATGTCTTGTACCTCTACTATTTGGGGGAAGACCGGGCGCGTCGGCAACGGCTGGGACTCGCGCGTTCGCTGGATGGCATCCACTGGGAAAAGCTGCGCGGCTCGCCGGTGCTTGGGTTGGGCATGGCCGGAATGTTTGACGAGAACGGGCTGGGGGAACCGGCGGTCTGGCAGGCTGCCGGATGGTGGTGGATGCTCTACACGGGCCGCGACCGCGGCGAAACCCGCCGTATCGGCATTGTGAGATCGCTCGATGGGGTGCGGTGGGAGCGGCTGAAGGAGACGGCTCTTTTTGCGGGAACGGCGGCGTGGATGTCACGCGTAGTGTGTGATCCGCACGTGGAGCCCGGCCAAAATGGAAGCTTCCGAATCTGGTTTGGCGGCGGCAGCATCCCACACCCAGCGGAGAATATCGCCGGTGCGATCGGATACGCGACTCTGGATCTGATGCCCACCGACATACCCGCGCAACAGAAACAATGAAAATAGGCGTTACCTGTTATCCGACATACGGCGGCAGCGGCATTGTGGCCACCGAACTTGGCCTGGAACTGGCGTTGCGCGGCCATGAGATTCATTTCATTAGCTATGCGCACCCGATCCGGCTTCCGGCCGAGTCCGACCGCATTCACTATCACGAAGTCGAAGTGGCGAACTATCCGCTGTTCGCCTATCCGCCATACTGCCTGGCGCTGGCGGGCCGGATGGCCGAAGTGGCCGAACAGTATGGGCTGGACCTGTTGCACGTTCACTATGCGCTGCCGCATGCGGTGTCGGCACTGTTGGCCCGGCAGATGCTTGCACCACGTTTGAAGCTGCCATTCGTTACGACACTGCACGGCACCGACATTACGCTGGTCGGCCAGGAGCCGTCATACTTCGCCATCACGAAGTATTCAATTGAGTCATCGGACGGAATTACCACCGTGAGCCAGTATTTGAACGACCGAACGCGCGAAGTGTTTGGCGTTGAGAACTCGATCCGGACCATCCACAATTTCGTAAACTGCGAGTTGTACCGGCCAAGGAGCACGGAGCGCGCCGGGCGGCCGCGGCTGTTGCACATCTCGAACTTCCGCCCGGTAAAGCGGCCGATGGACTGCATACGAATCTTGAAGGAGACGCTTGCGGACGTGGATGCCGAGTTGTGGATGGTAGGCGACGGTCCGGAGCGCGGCCCATGCGAGCGGCTGGCGCGTGAGCTGGGAGTGAGCGACCGCGTGGAATTTACCGGAAAGCAGGACCACGTGGAGCGCCTCATCCCGCAAGCCGATGTACTGCTGCTCCCGAGCGAACATGAAGCTTTCGGCCTGGCGGCGCTGGAGGCCATGGCCTGCGGCGTGCCGCCCGTGGCAACGCAGGTAGGTGGCTTGGCGGAGCTGGTCGAGAATGGCGTCGACGGCTACCTGGAGCAGGTGGGAGATACGGCGGCGCAGGCGAAGCGGGTAGTGGAGCTGCTGTCCAGCCCGGCGGTTCACGGGCGGCTTTCGGCGGCGGCGCGGCGTACGGCGGAGATGCGATTCGACTCGCGGAGAATTGTTCCGCTGTACGAGCAATACTACGAAGAAGTCCGTGGGAACTTTTCGCCCGGGTCCGGTGTCTGAAGCAACAGGGTACTTCATCGGGGAACCCAGGCGACACTGGATGCGACTGGGGCTAGAATGAGGCTGAGGGGAAAAGAGACGAAATGGCCGATGGCACGGTCAGCTTCGAGTCGGTAGAAAACGCCGCCCGCTGGGAGCCAGCAGAAGCGGAAAATACAGGACTGTCCCTTCCGGCCAAGGTGCAAGAGCGCCTGATTGCCGGGTTGCGCAGCGGCGACGACGACGCCTACGAACAATTGATCGGCCTGTATGAGCGGCCCGTCTACAACCTCGTGTATCGGCTGGTGGCTAATCCCACCGACGCGTCCGATGTGGTGCAAGAGGTTTTCCTGAAGGTGTTCCGGAACGTATCGTCGTTCCGTTCGCAGAGCAGCCTGAAGACCTGGATCTACCGTATCGCCGTGAACGAGGCGCATAACCACCGGCGCTGGTTCGAACGCAAATGCGGCCAGGAAGTGGGTCTTGAAGAGGAAGTGAGCGAGGGTATCCATTTCCACCAGGTTTTGGAGGACCACTCGGCATCTCCTTTCGATTCGATGGCCAACTCGGAGGCACGGGAGATTATCGAAGATGCGCTCGGCTCCTTGAAGCCGGCCTTCCGATCGGCAGTTGTGTTGCGGGATATAGAGGAATTGAGTTACGAGGAGATCGCCGAGATTCTGCAAACCAACCTCGGCACGGTAAAATCGCGGATATTGCGCGGGCGGGAAGCCTTGCGCGTAGCGTTAGAAATCCGGATGCAGGCGCGGCGCGGATCCAATCTGCGGTTGTGCGCGGCGGAAGGAATGGACCAGTGAACAGGAAGGCACACATGCCGCAAGGCGAGGACAGAACACGAAATGCGAGCGATCCCCGCGCGGCCGCCGCATTGAGTGCGCAATTGGCCGCGTTGCCGCGCCACGAACCGCCTCCGCAGCTTCGTTCGCAACTGCGCGTACTGGGTTCGCAGGAAGCACAGCGGCGGCGGATGTGGTCGAGTCCGGCAAGCATCGCGGCTTTCGCCCTGAGCCGCGTGGGTCTGGTCGTCAACAACCTGATGCGGCCCTATGCAGTTCCGGTGACGGGCGGCCTGTTGAGCGCGGTCGTGCTGTTCTCGATGGTGCTCACCAGCTACCCGATGATCGGAGAAATCCAGCGCGACGTTCCCACGCCCGTTTCCACCGAGCCGGGTGTGGTAAGTTCACTCGCCTTCGGGTTGGGCGATGAAGATATTGTTGTGGACGTTTCAATCGACGACCAGGGGCGTGTGATGGAATACTCGCTCCCGACCGGCCAACGCTGGGCGACGGACCCAGGCATTCGCCGCAGCCTGGAAAACACGCTGCTCTGCACGAGGTTCCAGCCGGCGACTCGATTTGGCCAGCCTTCCTCGGGAAGAACGCGCATTACGATCCGCCGCAGCCAAATGGACGTGCGCGGATAGGCTCTCCACGCTACTCTGATAATTGCCCCAAAAGCTAGGCCAGCACTTTCTGCGGCATCACGGGATCCTGCAAAAGATCGCGGCCGCGGCCATTCCCGAACACGCCTCACAAGTCATCGAAATTGGAGCGGGCGAAGGTTTCCTCACAGAGAGACTGCTGGAGCGCGCCGACAAGGTCTATGCGGTCGAAGTAGATCCCGAACTCGTGGCAAAACTGATGATGCGGTTCCGGGGCGAGCCGAGGCTGAAAATCGTCGCGCAGGATGTGCTGGCCACCGATCTGACGCAGTGGGGTCGCGCCGTGGTGACCGGCAATCTGCCCTACTACATCACCTCGCCGGTTATCGAGCGGACGCTGGCGATGGGACGGTTGCTTGAGCGGGCGGTCTTCCTGATTCAGAAAGAAGTGGCTGATCGGATTACGGCTGCGCCGGGCTCGCGCGAGTACGGGTTTCTGACGGTCGCCACGCAGATGCACGCGACGTCGAAGATGCTGTTTAAGGTTCCCCCGGGCGCTTTTGCGCCGCCACCCAAGGTGGACTCGGCTGTCATCCGGCTGGATCCGCATTCCGCACCGGAACTGGGCGATCCGACACCCATGCTCGCGTTCCTGGGGTTATGTTTCAAGCAGAAACGCAAGACTTTACGCAATAACCTGGCGCCGATCTTCGGCCGCGAAGCGTTGGATGGCCAGCCTGAGGCGGGCCTGCGGGCCGAGCAGCTTACCCTCGACCAGTTTCGGGATCTGTACCGGCGTCTGGCGGGGGTTTAGCGGGTTATTCGGTTGACTGATTCCATAAAGCCGCTAGAATGGAATCGAGAAACCATGGCGAACCTGCGTCACTCGTCCCAATCCGCTCATCGCGCCTCATTGGCCGAGAATGACCCGGCCGCAACTCCGCAATGGCTGGCCGATTTGCAGCGGACCGTGTTCGAGTTGGAACCACACCAGCGCATCTTCCTGGGTCGAGCCGTGCAGGCCGTTCTCGAACTCACTCATTTGGATGAAGACTCCCTTGTGCGAGCGGCGGAATCCAGGACCGATGCAGACGTGCTGATTCGTGCGCTGCAGTCGCCGTCCGCTCTGCAGACTATCGAACAGGTGGAGCCGCTGGCGGGAGCGTTATTAGAGGGGATCACGGCACGCCGCGAGTTGATTGAGCAGGGGGGTGGGACCTATACATCCCAGCAGGCCGCGAGTGCATTGGGGATCACGACCCAGGCGATCCATAAGCGGCGGATGGCCGGACGGCTGATTGGGCTCTACATGGGAAAGCAAGGCTATCTCTATCCGGTTTGGCAATTCGATGGATCCGGGACGCTACCTGGATTGGAACAGGTGTTGGAGCGGCTGCACGATATCGATGCGTGGATGCAGGCTGTCTTCTTCCTCAATCCCAACCCTCAACTGGACGGCACCCGTCCGTTGGATGCGCTACGTTCCGGCCAGCTGGAGGAAGTGGTTGAGGTTGCGTCGACAATCGGAGAGCATGGAGCGCTGTAAATGGCGCAACCCGGCGCTCATCCGGACCCGCCGCCAGAGTTGGACTCCCGCAAGCCGCTGCTCTTCGAAGGTGCGGCGACGCTCTATCGAAGCCATGGTATCGATCGGAACCCCATCCACTTTGGAGAGTCGCCGCGTTATCGCTTCGATTCCCCAACGGGCGAATTCGGAGTGTTGTATGCGGGACTCGATCCGGAATGTGCCTTCATCGAAACATTCGGGTGGATCACGGGAAACCGGATTCTGACGACCGCGCATCTTTCCGAGCGCGCCCTGGCCGCATTGCGCCCGGAACGGCCGATGCGGCTAATCGACCTCTTCCACACCGGCGGTTTAGCTCGCGTAGGCGCGGATGCGCGACTCACGTGCTCGCACGACTACACGTTATCGCGCTTGTGGTCGCGAGCCTTGCATACGCATCCCGTGAAGGCCGACGGAATTCTATATCCGGCCCGCCACGATCCCACTCGCCAAGCCGTAGCACTATTCGACCGCGGTCCCAAGCTTGCCCTGATTGGCGATGAGCCGTTTCTCTGCGGCGGAAGCAAGCGGGTTCAATTGGCTGCCATGATGCGAACTTATGGCTTCAAACTGATCGAGAACCGGTATGAGCCCCGCAGAAAGCGTCCGCACTCCAGCGGTTAGCGGGCCTTCGCAACCTTAATGTAATCTTCCACGAGGCCTTCGAGCACCTGGAGCGGTACGACGCCATTCGTGAGAACGGCGTCGTGGAAGTCCTTCAATTGGAACTTCGCGCCAAGCGCCTTTTTTGCCCGCTCGCGAAGTTCGAGGATTTTCAATTCACCGATCATGTAGCTGCACGCCTGGCCGGGCACGACGACATAGCGTTCCACCTCGGGCTCGGCCATGCCGCTGCGCACTTCGCGAGCTTTCAGATAGGCGATGGCCTGCTCGCGGGTCCAGCGCTTGGTGTGAATGCCGGTATCGACGACAAGGCGCGCGGCGCGGAACAGCTCAGAAGCAAGATAGCCAGCTTTCCCAATATCGTCGTTCGCGTATAGACCCAATTCGTTGGCGAGCGTTTCGGCATAAAGACCCCAGCCTTCACCATAGGCGGCAATGAAACCCAAGCCCCGCCCTTCGATGCCTCCCCAAGATTCGACCCGGAACTTCGGCACGTTCGCTTGCTGTTTGCGGTAGAGGGTCTGAAAATGGTGGCCCGGCACCGCTTCGTGATGCGCCAAGGTGCGCATGCCGAGGCGGCTGAAACTGGGGCCGCGCATCGGTAGATAGTAGATACCTGGCTGCGAGCTGCCCGCCACGGGCGCGACATACTGGGCCGCCGAACTGGCTTCCCGGAACAACGGTGTCCTGCGCACGACGACGGGGATCCTGGTGGGCAACCGGAACACCTCCTCCATGCGCGCTTCAGCCGTAGCAATGTAGCCGCCCGCATCGGCGAGCACACGCTCACGGACATCGGGCGAATCGTCGTATACGACGCCTGGAGCCTGTTCCAATTCGCGGTAGCGCTGGGCAACGCTCCCTGTCGTCAACTTCAGCCGGTGGAGAACCACTTCCAACTCGCGCTCGTATCGCGCCACCTGCTTCAATCCGAGCTCGTGGATCTGATCAGGCGTCAACTCCGTGGTCGTGTACCACCGGAGCGCGGACTGATAGGCTGCCGCGCCCTTGGCCTGCTTCCACAAGCCTGCGTCGGATGTGGCTTTGTTCGATTGCTCCTCCAGCACCGCCATCATGCGCTTCCAGGCGGGGTAGACGGTTTGTGCGACGCACCTTTCGGCCTCGGTCAGGAAATCGGCGCGCTCCTCGGGCGTGAGGCCAGGAATACGTTCCAAACGGTCGCGAAAAGTAGTGACAAACAAGTTCGAAGCGGGCGCCGGATCGGTGAAGCTCTGCATCTGCCGGATGGTTCGCTCGAGGATGAACCTGGGTGGCACAACGCCGCGTGATTCGGTGGAGCGCACGGTCGCGATCCACTCGCCGGCACGCTTACCGATCCCGCCAAGGCGTGCGAGGTAATTCGCCGCGTCCTGGCGGGACTGCAGAGGGTGGCCTACCGTGAGGAGACTGATCAGGCCGTTTTGTTCGCCGAAAAACTGATTGAGTGGATAACGCACGAAGAGCACGTCATGGGAGCGCTGGAGCTCGGCAAGGACCCATTGGAGGTAGTCGTAGGAAACGCGCTGCGTGGCGGAGAGCGATTTGCGATCGAAGGAGCGGAGCTCGGCGAGGCTGCGCTCGAGGAATTGCAAGCGGGCGGCTACCGCATCGGCGGACTCCGAAGTCAACGTGGCCTCCAGGCGTGATTGTTCCGCGGCGGGAAGCACTCTCAGCCGCGTGGCTGCGTCGGGGTCGAGCCGGCTCCAATCGGCAAGGAACCGGTTAAAGAACTGGTCGATTCCCGCATTTTGGCCTTGCCCAACGAGCGAGCAACCGAGCAGGAACACCAGTGGCAGACGAGCCAAAGAGTGCATGGCCGATTGTAGCGCCAACGCTCCGCCCGGCTCTAACCGCTACAATGGGAGCTTACCCCCACCGTGGCCAGAGTTCGTTTTGCGCCTGCGCGTGGTGAAGCGGCTGGCCAGTGTCTGAATCGACATGATCATTCTTGGAATCGGCGGTATTTTGAACGACGCGGCGGTAGCGCTGCTCAAGGACGGCGAACTTATCGCCGCCGTGGAACAGAGAAAAGTGGCACGCGCGCATCGTGCGGGCGAGTTGCCCGAAGCGGCGATTCGCGAGTGCTTGAGCATTGCCGGAGTTGCCGCGGAACAGGTGGAGTGCACGGCATTGGCGCGTCCGTTGGGAGCGGCCGCGGAGACGACGCTACACCTGCGTTTGCGCGCGATGATGCCGAACGCGCAGGTGGTACTCGTGGATCATCACACGGCGCACGCCGCATCGGCATTTTATGCGTCGCCGTTCGATAGGGCCACGATACTTACCTTCGACCGCCTCGGCGACCTCCGTTGCGGCGCCATATGGCAGGGTGAAGCGAACGACATACGCGCCGAGCGCGAGCTCTATTATCCGGATTCGCTGGGCGATTTGTACGGCCGTGTCACAGCACTGCTAGGTTTCCAACAGAGCGCCGACGAACACAAGGTGCAGTGGATGTCGTGCGGCGGCACGGGACGTTTTGCGCCGCTGTTTCTGGAGATTCTGCAGCATGCTCCGGGCCAACTGCCGCGCGTGGATCGCAGCTATTACGACGGTCAACGGCATGGCAGCGGCGGCTTCAGCGCGAAATTCTACGAGCGGCTGGGGCTGGCCGATGGCGCGCCCATTCCGCGGGAGTTGCACATCGATCTCGCCGCGGGCGTGCAGAAGGCAATCGAAACGGTGGTGCTCGATCTAGCGGGAAGTGGAAAAACGTTTACGTACAGCCGGCCTCGGGCAACACGGGAACGGCGATCGGCGCCGTTTACTATGCCTGGCACCGCACTCTGCGAAATACGGCGCGCAAGCCGATGGGCACGCTGCTGCTGGGACCAGAATTTTCGCCCGAGGCAATCAAGCAGGTGATCGAGAACTGCAAGCTGCGGTTCCGCTACCTGCTCACGACCGGCGAGTTGATCGACCGCGCCGTGGAGGAGTTGAACGAGGATAAGATCATCGCCTGGATGCACGGGCGCATGGAGTTCGGCCCGCGCGCGCTGGGTAACCGCAGTATTCTCGCCTCGCCGCGCAATCCGTATTCGACGGAGAATCTAAACCTGTTCATCAAGCATCGCGAACCGTTCCGGAAGTTTGCGGCTTCGGTGCCGGCGGAGATGGCGGGCGAGTTTTTCGACGTCGGGCCGAATGCGCGCAGCCTGGCCACGGTGGGAAGCGTGCGGCGGGAGCATCGCCAGACGTTCGAGTCCGCCGTGCTGGGTGACGGCCTTGTGCGCGTGCATGCGGTACACCGCGAGGACAACACCCTTTACTGGGAGTTGCTCCATGCGTTTGGCCGTTCCACCGGACTGCCTGTGCTCTACAACACGAGCTTCAACCTGTTCGGCGATCCGCTGGTATGCTCGCCGCGCGACGCGGTGAGAAGCTTTTATTCGAGCGGCATCGATTCGCTATTCGTGGGCCAGTTCCTGTTACAGAAGTAACAGACGCGCGAACCTGGTGGCATAATCGAAAGGCCATGCTCAGCCGGCGGTCCTTTCTCGGCGCGGCGGCCGCGCCAGTGTTAACGGCGCAGGCGCGCCCACTCAATTTCGTCTTCATCCTGATCGACGACTATGGTTGGCGCGACGCTGTCTATAACGGCAGCCGTTACTACGAAACGCCGAACATCGACGCACTCGCGCACAGCGGGATGACCTTCAGCAACGGCTACGCAGCGGCGCCGGTGTGCTCACCCACACGCGCCGCCCTGATGACCGGCAAATGGCCAGCGCGACTGCATCTGACCGCGCACCTGCAAGGGCACGCGAGCACCCCGCCACATGCGAAGCTGCGTGCGCCGGTGACGCGGAAAGAACTTCCGTTGAGCGAGGTGACGATCGCCGAGATACTCGGGAAACGCGGCTATGCGAGCGCGAGCGTCGGCAAGTGGCATCTCGGAGATCCGGGATTTCTGCCCACCGATCAGGGCTTCGACATGAATTTCGCGGGCACGTGGGATGGTTCGCCGAAGAGCTTTTTCTATCCGGCCTGGGAGGGCAAACCCGCCGGCGTGAAGGGACGCGATGGTGAATACCTCACGGACCTTTTAACAGACAAGGCCTGCGAATGGCTGAAGAAACAGCGCTCGAATCCGTTCTTCCTCTACTTGCCCCACTACGCCGTGCACGTGCCGATCGAAGCAAAGAAGGAACTCACCGCGCGGTTCGATCGCAAGCAGCCCACGGGCGGCCAGAACTTCGCCGAGTACGCGGCCATGATCTACAGCGTCGATGAATCGGTAGGGCGCGTGATGCGGACGCTCGATGAGATGGGCGTGGCGGACAACACCGTGATCTTTTTCACGGCTGACAACGGCGGCGTGAGTTCGCGCGAATGGAAGCAGAGGCAGATTACCTCGAACGCACCGCTGCGGCTTGGTAAGGGACATCTGTACGAAGGCGGCATCCGCGTGCCCACATTGGTTCGTTGGCCCGGCGTCACCAAGCCGGGCGCGGTGTGCCACGATCCGATTTACACGTGCGATTACTACGCGACGATGGCAGAGATAGCGGGAGCGCCTCTCGATGCGGGGAATCGTCCCGATGGCGTCAGCGTCACACCTGCTTTGCGCGGAAAGCCGATGGCCGAGCGGAACATGTTTTGGCATTATCCGCACTACAGCCCACAGTTGGGAAGACCGGCGAGTGCGATGCGGCGCGGAGAGTGGAAGCTGATCGAGCATCTCGAGACGGGGAAGGCGGAGCTCTACAACCTACGCCGCGATGTGGGCGAACGCAAAGATCTGGCGGGCGCCGAAGCGAAGCGGTTTGAGGCGATGCGCAGCGAATTGCATGCGTGGCGCAATCACGTAGACGCGCAGATGCCCGAAGCGAACCCAGACTACGATCCCGCGCGCGAACCCAGGCCGGCAACCGAACCGCTGGCATGACTCCGTTCCAGACGGCAGTGCTGGCGGTGTTGGTGACGCTCGCCGGCGTTTGGGATTGGAAGACTCGGCGCATTCCAAACTGGCTCACGGTGACCGGAGCGGTGGCGGGGTTGGCATTGAATTCACCGCTGAGCGCGGCAAAAGGGTTTGGCATTGCGTTGCTGGTATACCTTCCGCTGTACTTGTTGCGCGCCGTGGGCGGCGGCGATCTGAAATTGATGGCTGCGATTGGCACAATCACGGGACCAGATGTCTGGCTTGTACTGTTCGTACTCTCATCGGTGCTGGGAGGGCTAGTGGCGCTCGCGCTGGTGATCGCCAAGGGACGATTGCGGCAGACGCTTTCGAACATCGGCCACATCCTGCGATCGGCTCCGCGCGCCGAAGCGCCGCACGAGCAGCGTCCGGAGTTGGACATCGCGGGCGAAGGAGCGATCACACTGCCGCGCGGCACGGTGATCGCGGTGTCGACGTTGTTCTATCTCGCCGTGCGGGCGCTGTAACCGTTGACGAGCTTCGCGATGGCCGCGGCAAAGTTGGCATGTTGCGGCGCATCCCAGTGAACGCCATCGATGCCGCTGGTGGTCACGGCGGTTCCGGCATCGAAGAACTCGCAGCCGTACTGGGCGGCGAGGGCGCGGTAGTGGGTGGGAAGCGCGGCGAGCTTCTCGGCGGCTCCTTCGAAGAATTCAGCGAATTCTCCCGGGGGGCCGAGCGGCGGCGGCGCTATCAGCAGCACGCGCGGAGGAGGGGCCGAGTCCCTGCCGTTTGCGCCACAGTTGCTTTTGGCGATCATCTCGAGCATGAGCGACATGCCGCGCGCAATGACGTTGGGATTTGCATTGAAGTGCTTTTTCGAATCGTTGGTTCCGAGCATCACTAATACGAGGTCCAGCGGTCGATGCGTATCGAGCAACATGGGCAGCACGTCGAGCCCGCGCCTGCCGGGCATCACGGGATCGTCGAAGGCGCAGGTGCGGCCATTGAGTCCTTCTTCAATCACGCGCCACTCGGGGCCGAGCTCGCGCTGTAGAACGCCGGTCCAACGGACATCGGACACATAGCGCTGCGCGGCGCCAGGCTGAAATCCCCACGTGTTGGAGTCCCCAAAGCATAGGAGGTTTTTCATGGAAAGCTACAGTGTATTTCACACACGAAGACGTTATACTGCGCTGCATGCGAAGACTACTGACTCTTCTCGTTTTGGCCCTTGGCCTCTGGGCGGCTGAGCTACTCGACATCAACACCGCATCGCTGGATAAACTCAAGGCGCTTCCCGGCGTGGGCGACGCCTATGCCGAGAAGATCATAAAGGGCCGTCCGTACAAGGGCAAGAACGAACTGGTCGACAAGAAGGTCATTCCCGCCGCAACGTACGCGAAGATCAAAGATCTGATCATCGCCAAGCAGAAGTAATGACTGCGCGCCAACCGGTGCACGTGCTCTACGGAGGCGCGCATCTGTTTCGAGCGGACACCGCGGCGAAGATGGGCCGGCTGGCGCTGCGTTCCCTCGAAGACGGCGGGCTGGGCGAACTCGTAAGCGGTGAGGTGCTCGCTCGCGTGCGCGCGAAGTTGGAGCACGAACCGGTCGAGGATCTGCGCATCGACTTCGAGGATGGCTACGGCATCCGGCCCGCGGAAGAAGAGGACGGACATGCCAAGTTGGCCGGCGAGCGATTGGCCGAGGCCTATCATGCAGGCGGGCTGCCGCCGTCGATTGGGATTCGATTGCGTAACGACTGGCATCGTGCCGAACGCACGTTGAAACTGTTCCTGGACGCCGCTGGAGTTGTACCGAAGGGCTTTGTCGTCACACTGGCAAAGGTGCGGACGGCAGACGAGATGGAACGGTTGGCGCACGCCGCGCCGGGCATCTCGCTCGAAGCGATGATCGAAACGCCCGAAGCCCTGCGGCATGCAGAGGCAATTGTGAAGGCCGGACCGGTCGCGGCAGTGCACTTCGGACCATACGATTTCACGGCGTCGCTTGGCGTGCCGGCGTCGGCGCAATCGCTGACGCATCCGCTTTGCGACTACGCCCGTCACACGCTGCTGGTGGCGTTGGCGGACACCGGCGTGCGCATCTCCGACGGTCCGACCGCGCTACTGCCCATCGGCACGAAGGAAGCGGTGCAGGCCGCCTGGCGCGTGCACATGAGCAACGTGGCACATGCGTTGGAAAGTGGCATCGGCCAGGGCTGGGATTTGCATCCGGCTCACCTGCCCGCTCGCTACGCCGCGGTGTATCGTTTCTATCGCGAGAATCTGGCGGCGAGCCAGGAGCGGCTGCGCAACTACCGCGAGCAGTCCGAGCAGGCGACGCGGGTCGGCCAGGCGTTCGACGATGCGGCGACGGTGCGCGGGCTAGAATCGTTCTTTCAACGTGGCGTCGATTGTGGCGCACTCGATCCTAGCGAGGTTCCCGCATGAACTACACAGAGATTCTCTACGACGTGAAGAACGGCGTGGCGCGCATTACGCTGAACCGGCCGGACCGGCTGAATGCATGGACGCGCGTGATGGAGGAGGAGTTCAGTTCCGCCATAGGCGCGGCGGAAGCGGATGAGGCCGTGCGCGTGATCATGGTGACCGGAGCCGGGCGCGGCTTCTGCGCGGGCGCCGACATGAGCCTGTTGAGCGGCATCATTGAAGAGGGCGGCGCGAGCGTGCTGCAACGCGACTATTCGTGGCTGCTGCAGGTGGGCAAGCCGGTGATCGCAGCCGTGAACGGCCACTGCGTGGGGTTGGGATTTGTGATCGCGCTTTACTGCGATGTTCGACTTGCGGCGGACACGGCGAAGTTCTCGACGATCTTCGCCAAGCGTGGGTTGATTGCCGAGTATGGACTGGCGTGGACGTTGCCGCGCATTGCCAGCGTGGGCAAGGCACTCGATCTCCTGCTCACGGCGCGCATGTTCGATGGCAATGAAGCGGCGCGGCTGGGGTTGGTCGAGCATGTCTTTCCAGAAGCGGAATTCGCCATGCGCGCCATCGCATATTCCGAGGACATCGCGCAGAATGTTTCGCCGCGATCCACGCGGGTGATGAAGGCGCAAGTTTATGCCGCGCTCGACCAGCCACTTTCGGGCGCGGTGACCTTCGCTCACAAGGAGATGGTGAAGAGCCTGCAGTGCGAGGATTTCAAAGAAGGCGTGGCGCATTTTCTGGAGAAGCGTCAGGCGAAGTTCACGGGACGCTAGTTGTACTTCTTCAGCTCCAGTTTCGCGATGGCGTTGCGATGCACTTCATCGGGGCCGTCGGCGAGACGCAGTGTGCGCGCATTGGCCCAGGCTTCGGCAAGGAATGTGTCTTCGCATACTCCGGCCGCGCCGTGAGCCTGGATGGCGCGATCGATCACTCGCAGCGCCATGTTCGGCGCGACCACTTTGATCATCGCGATCTCGCCTTGCGCGGCTTTGTTGCCGACGGTGTCCATCATGTGGGCCGCCTTCAATACGAGCAGGCGAGTCTGATCGATCTCGCAACGCGAGGCGGCGATGCCGGCGCGAATAGTGCCCTGTTCGCTGATCGGCCGCCCGAAGGCGACGCGCGCTTTGACGCGTTTGCACATCAGCTCGAGGGCGCGCTCAGCCTGCCCGATCAGTCTCATGCAATGGTGGATGCGTCCAGGTCCAAGGCGTCCTTGTGCGATCTCAAATCCACGTCCTTCGCCGAGCAGCAGATGCGACGCGGGGACGCGAACGTTCTCGTAGTTCACTTCGGCATGGCCGTGCGGCGCTTCGTCGTAGCCGAACACGTGTAGCAGGCGCTCCACTTTGATGCCCGGCGAGTCGAACGGCAGGACGA
>DASRHX010000733.1:0-3635 GCA_035650295.1 Bryobacteraceae bacterium
AGCCGCCGGCGTCGATCTGCATCAGGAGCTTGCGGGCGAAGCGTCCGGCGTATCCGGCTTCGATCGTCAGCCCGCCGGGCAATTCGCGCGCCATGGAGAGGTTCACGACGAACGAGTACGGCGTCTTGAGGTCGGTCGAGATGCCCATGTAGGAGCCGCCGATGTAGTTAATGTCGGGCGGCGTGAACGGGAAGGTGTGTTGCGCAGCCGCTGGAATCGCGGGCAGCGTGCCGTTATAGCGGTTGCCGGTGGTGAAGTTGATGGATGGCCCGAGGTTTTGAATCTCGGTGAGGCCGAACGATGCGGCGCTGTCGAACTGCGTCACCAGGTCGCTTCCGAAGCGGTCGTAGACTACCGCCGCGCCGCCGCGGATGACTCCGCCTCCGCCGAGCAGTTTGTGATACCAGCTGTCGCCCTTTGACGGGCTGTAAGCGAACGAGAATCGCGGCGCGAAGTTGTTGTTGTCCGGACGGTACCAACTGTCCTTGCCGTTGGCCGGACCGTTAAAGTCGTAGCGCATATACGCGTTCGGAAGTTGATTCATCGGAGTGCCCGACATCATGCCGCCGATGCGTTCGGCGAAGAATGCCTCCAACGGAAACGTCGGCGCCACCTGCAGGCCGTTGGTTTCGTACGGGACGCCATACTTGGAGTAGCGCAAGCCATAGCTCAGCGTAAGCGAGGGATTGACGCGAAAGCTGTCGGCGAGGAAGAACTCATATTCGTTGGAGGCGAAGTTGCGAACCGGCGGTACGCCGATGGCGAGCGGCGAGCCATCGCGGTTGTAGTTGTAGTTCATCTGGCCGCTTGTGATCACGCCCATAATGTTCCCCATGGCGCGCGAGTAGGACGCAGGATCGGAGAGGCGGGCGCCACCGAAGTAGTCCTCGGTCGCGGCCACGATGTCCGCGCCTAGGCCTGCCAAGTTGCCACGGGAAAACGCATAGCGCGGGAAGGCGTTGGCGTAGTTGGTACGGTCATTGCGGATGAATCGGAAATTGACGCCGCCAGTGACAGTGTGTTTTCCCTTTGACCACGTCATGTCATTGGTAACGTTGTATGTCGGAGCGATGCGAATGTAGCCTCGCGTGAAGTCCTGGAGGGAATCGATGGTGTCGTGGACGAAGGCCGTGCCAAGAGTGCCGGTGCGTTCCAAGCCGATGCGCGTGAGGCCAAATGTGACCACGTTGACCAACGACGGAGTCACCACGGCGGTGTACATGGCCGAGACACCGCGGCTGTTGTTCAGCAGTTGGGCGGTTGGAGAATCACCGGGGTACTGGGCGAGGATCTCGTCGTTCTTGTTATCGGCGAGGGTGCCGCGAACGGATAGATTATGCATGCCGGCCTCATCGAGGCGGAAGTCCATCTTGGCGACGTAAGCCTTGTTGTCCAGCCGCAACGGCGCATTGAAGCGCAGAGCGGAGAAGTTGAGGCCGCGATCCAATCCCGAGGACGGGTCGTTACCCAGCGGCATCTTCTTGAAGATGTCCAGCAGGAACGGGCTTGGCCCCAGGCCTTGCGGATCGATCTGGCGTACCTGCGCGGCCGTGAGAGTCCTCGTCTGTCCATCGGTGGTGGGCACGCGAACGATGCCTTCGCGCAGCGTTTCGGAAGCGACACGGCGGAATTGGCTGGCGCCGCTGGCGTCGATGCGCTGCTCGTAGTTGAGGAAGAAGAAGGCGCGGTCCTTCACAATCTTGCCGCCGAGCGAGGCGCCAAATTGATTGCGGATCAGTTGCTCTCTTTTCACGCCGGACCGGTTATTGAACCAGTTGTTGGCGGAGGTAACCGTGTTGCGGTGGAACTCGTAGGCCGAGCCGTGAAACTGATTGGTACCGCTTTTGGTGACCAGTGTCACCTGGCCGCCGGAGCTACGACCCTGATTCGCGCCCTGCCCGCCGACGGTTACCCGGAACTCCTGCACGGAATCGAGCGGCACCGGTAAAGCCGCATTGAATCCACCTGGGCGGGTGACGTTCGAGGTTGAGATGTTATAGCCCGGCGTAGGCGCGGTGCCCGCGCTGGTTTCCAGGCCCGAAGTCTGGTTGTCGTTCACGTCCACTCCATCGAGAGTGACGTTATTCTGGTCGCGGCGAGCTCCCAGAACTTCACCGGTTGGCGTAACTCCCGGCTGCAAGCTGAGCAACTCCACCACGTTGCGCGTGAGCAATGGCAGCTGGCGCACTTGTGCTTCGTTGAAGGCATTGCCGATGGCCGCGTCCGCAGTGTTAATACGCGCGACGGCGGCTTCAACGTTCACCGTTTCGCTAACGCTGGCAAGTTGGAGTTGGAGATTCAACGTGGCCGGCGAGTTTACCAGCAGCTCAACTCCGCTTCGCGTAAGTACGGCGAAACCTGGTTTTTCCGCAATCAAACTATAACTGCCAGGCGGCACCTGGGAGAAGGTATATGCGCCGCTGGCGTCGGTCATCGCTGCTCGCCGGAATCCGGTTTCAATGCCCTGCAACCTCACCGAGGTGCCGTCAATGGCCGCGCCCTGGGCATCTGTAATTATGCCGCGCAGTGACGTGGTCGCCTGTCCCCAAATCAGGCTGGTACAACACCCAAGCAGTATGAATTGAGTGGCCGCGCCTTGTAGTAACTTCCATAAGGTACCGCTGGGTTGCGAAGAGTTTCGTTCTGCCATTTCGATTCATCCCCTGAAGCTAAATTCGTGCAAGTATCGGGCGCACAGCAAATATGTGCGCTGAGCCGTCAGATGGCGGCCGATGGAAATCCTGTGGGTGAGGAACACTGCCGGTCTGTGGGGCGTGGACCGGTGAAAGCTGGTGTCCGCGGTTATCGGAGGCGCGAACTTCGCCTGGGAAGCCCGCTCAAGTCTCGGAGACCGCCTACACTCTAGGCACGTTGAGAGTCTTGCCGTTTATAGCGTGGGGCGCCTGTGGCTGTCAATACGGAAACGGGTCGCACGCACACGGTCAGTACGCCAAACCCTTGCCAGCGCTTGCACATCGTCGCCGGGATCACTTCTTCTTATCCCTTCGATCAATTCTTCCGATGCGTCGACTCAGCCCGTGTTGTCGGGAAACCGTGCCGGCCAACCGTCACCTTTCATCGCCGCGTGGTTTTCGGCGGCCGCAAGAGGAGTACTTCCAGCCATGAACCGTGCGCCGATACTGATTCGATTATCCGCCGCCGCCATCGCGGTGGCGGGGCTTCTCTGGAATCAAACGATCTATCCTCCCGGAGATACCGTCCAACTCGGAACTGTGCCGGAGCGATGGATCACGGGTGGGCCGAAATGCATGGAGGTCCCCGACTGGCAAGTACACGAGTACAACTCCGACTTCTACATCCTGCGGGAATCCGGCTGCACTCACTACGAGAAACCGTTTCTGTATCTCATCTTTGGTAAGGAAACCGTTCTGCTGATGGATACGGGCGCCGGTGTGAACGATGTCGGGCACATCGTACACCGCACAATCGCTAAATGGTTGGAGCGGAAGCAGCGCCAGGCGATTCACCTGTTGGTGATGCACTCGCACGCACACGGTGATCACATCGCCGGCGACCATCAGTTCAAGAACAAACCGAACGTCAAGTTCGTCGCAGCGGCCGTTCCGGAACTCGAGAAGGAATTCGCGATCAAACCCTATCCGACCGGCATCGGC
>DASRHX010000734.1:0-7714 GCA_035650295.1 Bryobacteraceae bacterium
GCATGGATGTCCACGCGATTCGCCGCCATGCGAAATTTGGCATCGTTTTTGTTCCTTTTTACAAGTGGTTGAATTTTGACCTGCACCTATTCAAGCGAGATCCGCCGGTGGTTTTAGCGAGCGTTCTCGCCGACAGGGAGCCGCGTGGGACTCATCACCCAACTTGGTCAATTTACGGGGACTTTGGATTGTTAGGGTGAACTTCTCACCCGGCGATGTGGATGAAGCGAATCCCCGTGCGCAAGTCCAGCTGTTTTGCCTGTGATCGCCGATTTACGGCGCTGGAGGGCTATTACATAAACGATCGTGGAGATTAGCGGCATTGCCATTCAGGCCATGAGCGCGTTTAGGAGGAGGTAGCGGTGAACATATGCTCAATGGCTTCCGAAAGAACACCATCAACTATTTTGCGGCGAGTTCGCTCACTAAGTTTTGGAAGCCGTCTTGAAGTGGAGTGTAAGAAGTTCAAGGGCCGTTGAGGGCGCCGGAACTGAGGACTCGCGTTTCAGTATTCGGCGTTTATGGAAATCTGAGCGTGGCTACAAGCCCGAGGAACGGCTACATGAGCCGGGTTGCCTAACCAGTTCGAGGCGTCGCAGCATCTGATCGCTGGTGAGCGAGCGAGCGGAAAACATGGGCGAGAACAAGATCGAGCAGGTCGATCGACCGATCGCCCAGACGCAACAGGTGATGATCGCGCGTCGAGTGGCCACTCAGGTCAAGGATCACCGGCGACGCCGGAACGCCGAGCCTTCATTCGAGCAGGGCCCGGAGGTCGCCGAGCGAGCTTGCGCGATGAAGGACTGCGATCCGCACCACCTCTCCCGAAGAACAAACTCTCCACGTCGGCGGGGATGACGTTGAGAGACGTAACCCGATCTGCCATGGTTCAATTAATCACTTTGATAAGGCGGTAACCTCGGACCAACCATGCACAGGCTACGACGGCGTCACCCAGGATCGCGTCAGGAGGAACTTGACGGCTCGAATGCCCCGCTGCTCCTCGCTCCGAATTTGTTTGCTTGGTAATGGTCCAGGATGGGGAGCCATTGCTTAATGCCGTCGATTAACACTCGAAGACTTGCTTGTCGCCGTAGGATGGTCCGTCCGCCTCAGGCTGCATTGGTAGCGTGGCGGTGGACACTCATCAACGAGTGGACAGGCACATCGGGCGCCACCGCCAAGAGGTGATACCCGAGTGCGTTTCGGGTTGTTCGCATCGGGAAAAGCAAGAATGAGACGCAGATTCATAATTGGGTTATCGATTTGGACACAGCCACAACGCCCCAGTTATGTCCGCCCGATGTCTGAAAGGTATAGGTGCGGTCGCCGGTCCCGTTATACACATTGATCTTATTAGGACGGACAGTCTTGCCCTGGTTGGCCGCCAGCACGCTCTGCATCAAACCTTGGAGGCTATGCGCGTAAGCCGCCTCGAAGACGCCGTCGCCGGCAAGCCACTTGAGCACGTCGCATTACCGACCTACGCGCCCTTCCACCGTGTGGTCATCGATTCGAAGCACGCTAGGGCGCTTGGCAGCCTTCGCCGTTCAGTCCATCGTTCTCATTCGCATTGTGACGGTCATCGGCAGCGCCGACTTGTATGGGCGCAACGCACAGGTGCGCGCCTTGTCAATCGCCTCACCGACGCGATGGGCGGCCTGCTGGTCCAACCCTGTGCATGTCTCGGCCAACTCGGCCTGCTTCATGACGACCGTCACAACACAGGTAACCAGCCACCGCGCGTCAGAGCAGGCCTCCTGGTCGCCTTTGACATTGATCAGCAAAACGTCCCAATGGCCAGCGTAGCAGGGTTCGACGCCGATCTCGCCGACGCTCTGTCCGTTAACGGGAAAGGCAGAGCGATTTTGACAGGCGTGGTCACTTGTTGCAAAACAAAAGAATGTAAGCTATTGATATTAAATGACTTGGTAGCGCTAACGGGAATCGAACCCGTATTTAAGCCTTGAGAGGGCTCCGTCCTAACCGTTAGACGATAGCGCCACGGGATTCGAATGTAATTTTAGCATGCGTCACGATAGAATGAGTTCGCTGACGGCAGGAGAATCTATGACGAATCATCGACGGACATTCGTAAAGACCGTGGCGGCGATTGCAACGGCCCAATTCCCGATACTTGGCGCCAACGACCGGGTGAATGTGGGTCTGGTCGGCCTCGGAGGACGCGGCAATGACCACATGAATTTCTATGGGCAACTGGACTCCGATTGCCGCATGGCGGCGGTGTGCGACGTGAACCAAGCCGCGCGCGAACGGGCGGTGGCAAAAGTCCGCAAGGAGAAGGGGTTCGATCCGAAGGAATATTCGGACATGCGGACCATGTTCGAGTCCAAGGACATCGACGCCGTCTCAATCGCGACGCCGAACCATTGGCACGCATTGGCGGCGATCTGGGCCTGCCAGGCGGGCAAGGACGTCTACGTCGAGAAACCCGCGAGCCACAACGTATACGAAGGCCAGAAGATGGTGGAAGCAGCGCGGAAGTACAAACGGATGGTGCAGGTCGGTTCGCAGAGCCGGTCGATGCCACACAAGATCAAGGCTGTTCAGCTGATCCGCGACGGTGCGATCGGGCAGGTCTATCACGTGCGCGGCATCTGCTTCCGTCGCAGGTTTTCGATGGGTGTCTCCCCCGATGAGCCAGTACCGGCGGGACTCGATTGGGATCTGTTCCTGGGGCCGGCGCAATGGAAGCCTTATAGCAAGAACAAGTTTGCCTACAACTGGCATTGGTTCTGGGACACGGGCAACGGCGACATCGGCAATCAGGGTGTGCATGAAATGGACATTGCGCTGTGGGCGCTAGGTCGCACGGGGTGGCCAGTAAGCGTCTCGTCAACAGGTGGCAAATACGCCTGGAAGGACGATCAGGAGACTCCCAACACGCAGCACGCCGCCTTTGAGTTCGGCGATTCGCAAATGACCTTCGATGTGCGCAACTTGCCGACCTCTCCGGAAGGTCTGGTACCGCTGCGCGGCCCGAATTATGTTGGCAACATTTTCTTCGGTTCGCTCGGCTTTCTAGTCGTCGATCACGGTGGCTTCCAACTTTACAAGAGCACGGCCGGCAACATCAGCGGCGACGAGGCGCGCGGCTCGGGTGCGGGGAACAAGGAGAAGTACGAGCTCGTGCATACAGAGAAGCCATCGGGCGAGCAGACCACGCCGCACATGAAGAACTTCCTCGACGCCGTCCGTTCGCGCGACTACAAGAAGCTGACTGCGGAGATCGCGATTGGGGCGCGTTCGGCGGCTTTCTGCCACCTTGCTAACATTGCGTATCGCGCCGGACGCACACTCCGCATGGATCAGTCCAATGGGCGGTTCCTCGGTGACGCCGAGGCGAATTCGATGCTCACACGCGACTACCGCGCGCCTTACGAGGTGCCGGCGAACGTGTAGCCACGGTGGCGGGCTTACACAAGCCGCGCAAAGCCGCGATATTGCGCGCCATATCGTCCGGCTCGTCGACGGGCGTCTCGAGTATGAACGTTTTGGCCGAGAGTTTTGGGTGATTGAGAATTCGCTCGAACGGCTCCAAGCCTAACTTGCCGTGACCGATGTGTTCGTGCCGGTCGAGGCGCGAACCGCATTCTCCCTTGGAGTCGTTCATGTGGAAGACGGGAATGCGCTCCAGGCCAAGAATGGCGTCCATGTCGGCGACAAGCGATTTCATCTTGCTCTCGGAGCAGTAGTCAAACCCGGCGACGAGGGTGTGGCAGGTATCGATGCAGTAACCGATGGCGTACTCAACACGATTCAGCGACCGTTCGCGGAGGGCCGCGAGTTCCTCGAATCGCGAACCAATGGCTGCGCCCGCGCCGGCTGTGTTCTCCAGCAGCAGTGTAAGCGTGGTCGAATCGATGCCGCGGGAAGCCTCTTCGAGCCCTTCGGCGAAGCGGTCAAGAGACTCTTCGAGCGTCTGTCCTTTGTAGGAGCCCGGGTGCAGGACAAGATATTCCGCGCCGATTGTGAGCGCGCGTTCCAGTTCTCCGCGAAAGGCAATAACCGAATTAGCGCGATTCGACGGATCGATCGATGCGAGGTTGATTAAGTAGTTCGAATGGATGACAAGCGGGTTGACGTCGAGCCGTTCGCGCGCCGCGCGCAGTTTCTCCACGGCCGCCTTCGAGGGAAGGGGATTGCGCCATTGCCGCGGCGAACCGGAAAAGATTTGCGCCGTGTTGCCGTCGGCGGCGTGGGCGAGAATCGCGGCGTTCTCCAGTGCGCCCGCAGTAGAGGTGTGGGCGCCGATTCGGTGGGTGTGGACCATGCGTTATTTTCCAATCTCTGCCCGCACTTCAGCAAATTGTTGCGCGGCCCAAACGAGTTGTTCTGGAGTGTGGCTGGCCGACACCTGCGTTCGAATTCGCGCCTTGCCCATGGGCACCACCGGATAGGAGAACGCCGTGACGTAGATGCCGCGAGCGAGCAACAACTCGGCCATGCGCGCGGCGAGGACAGCGTCCCCCAGCATGACTGGCACAATGGGGTGCTCACCGGGAAGGATGTCCAAACCAAGCGAGGTCATACGCTCGCGGAAGAGCTTGGTATTGGAACGAATGCGGCCAATCAGCGACGTATCGCGTTCGATCAGGTCCAAGGTTTTTATAGAAGCGGCGACGATGGCGGGAGCGAGCGAGTTTGAAAACAAATATGGGCGCGAGCGCTGGCGGAGCAGATCGATGATGCCCTTGCGTCCGCTGGTATAGCCGCCGCTGGCGCCGCCGAGAGCTTTACCGAGCGTGCCGGTGACGATATCTACTCGGTCCTGAACGCCCCAGTGGTCGGGGGTGCCACGCCCTGCCGGCCCCATGAAGCCGACTGCATGGGAATCGTCGACCATGACGAGCGCACCGTACTTGTCGGCGAGCTTGCAGATGTCTCGCAGCGGCGCCAAGTATCCGTCCATTGAGAAGACGCCATCGGTGGCGATGAGCTTGTGGCGCGCTCCAGACGCTTCCTTGAGCTTCGCCTCGAGGTCACCCATGTCGCAGTTCTTGTAGCGATAGCGCTGCGCCTTGCAGAGCCGGATGCCGTCAATTATGGAGGCGTGATTCAACTCATCGGAGATGACCGTGTCCTCGGCGCCGAGAATCGTTTCGAAGAGGCCGCCGTTGGCGTCGAAGCAAGACGAATAAAGGATTGTATCGTCCGTTTTGAGAAACGCGCTTATGCGCGATTCAAGTTCCTTATGGATCTCTTGTGTGCCGCAGATGAAGCGCACGGAGGCCATGCCGTAGCCCCACTTGGCGAGAGCTTCCGAAGCGGCGGCTGATATTTCCGGATGATTGGCGAGTCCCAGGTAGTTGTTCGCGCAGAGCACCATCACCTCCGCGCCTCCATGCAGCCGCACGCGCGAGGACTGAGGCGAAGCGAGCACGCGTTCCGCTTTCCATAGGCCGGACGAGCGAATCTCTTCGAGCTGCGCGTTGAGGTGAGCGGCAAAGGAATCCGTCATGAATGCACATCCTCCCAATTGAGAATGACCTTGCCGGACGTGCCCGAACGCATGGCCTGAAAACCCGCCTCAAATTCGTCATATCGAAAGCGATGCGTGATCACGGGCATCAGGTCGAGTCCGGAATCTACGAGAATCGTCATCTTGTACCACGTCTCATACATCTCGCGGCCATAGATGCCTTTGATGGTGAGCATGTTGAAGATGACCGTGCGCCAGTCGATTTCGATTGGCTGCGAGGGAATGCCGAGCATCGCGATCTTGGCGCCGTGCGACATGTTAGCGATCATGTCGCGGAACGCGGACGGATTGCCCGACATCTCCAAGCCGACATCGAAGCCTTCGGTCATGCCCAATTCCTTCTGGACGTCGGGCAGCTTCGTCTTACTGGGATTCACAGCCAGCGTCACGCCGACGCGGCGGGCGATGTCGAGCCGGTCTTCATTGATATCGGTGATCACGACGTAGCGCGCGCCGGCATGTCGGACCACCGCCGCCGCCATGATTCCAATCGGACCGGCGCCGGTGATCAACACGTCTTCTCCCAATACTTCGAACGAGAGAGCGGTGTGAACGGCGTTGCCGAAAGGATCGAAAATCGCGGCGACGTCGCGATTGACGTTGTGGTGATGACGCCAGATGTTGGTCATCGGAAGAGATATGAACTCGGCGAACGCGCCTGGCCGGTTCACGCCGACTCCCTGCGTGCGGGCGCAGAGGTGGCGGCGTCCGGCCATGCAATTGCGGCAGCGCCCGCAGACGACGTGGCCTTCGCCGGAGACGATTTCGCCAGCGTGGAAATCGATTACGTTCGTGCCCACCTCGACAATTTCGCCGACGAACTCATGGCCGATGGCCATTGGCACGGGAATCGTTTTCTTCGCCCAATCGTCCCAATCGTAGATGTGCACATCGGTACCGCAAATGCCGGTGCGCAGCACGCGAATGAGGACATCGTTGATTCCGATTTCTGGTTCCGGGATTTCCTCCAACCACAAACCAGGTTCGGCGAGCTTCTTTACGAGTGCCTTCATGTCACGTTCCAGGTAATCAGCTTCGGCTCCGTCATTTCTTCGATTGCATAGCGCGGCCCTTCGCGGCCGGTTCCGGACATCTTCACGCCACCATAAGGCATGTTATCGACGCGGTACTGGGGCACCTCGTTGATCATGAACCCACCGACATGAGTGCGGCGGGCAGCGGCGAAAGCCTTCTCCAGGTCTCTCGTGTAGATGCCTGCTTGCAGGCCGTAATCGGAGCGATTCACGCGATCGATGGCGTCGTCGAGCGTCTTGTACGCATTGATGGCTACGACTGGTCCAAATACCTCGCGGCAGGAGATCTGAACGGACTCGGGCACATCATCCAGCACTGTCGGCGTGATCGAAGCACGCATGCGAGTCCCGCCGGCGAGCAACCGCGCTCCGGCATGTGACGCCTCGGTGATCCAGCTCTCCACTCGCTCGGCTTCAGGAATGCTAATTAGCGAGCTGATGTCGGTGGTGGGCTCGGACGGGTGTCCCATCACGAGCTTGCCGGTGGCGGCAAGGAAGCGGTCCGTAAACTCCCTTCGAACGGACTCGTGCACGAGGATGCGTTGAACGGATATGCAAACCTGACCGGAGTGTGCGAAGGCGCCGGTGACACAGCGCGGCACAGCGGCGTTGAGGTCGGCGTCAGGTTCGATCATCACCGCGGAGTTACTGCCTAACTCCAGGGTGACGCGCTTCATGCCGGCCAGATTTCGCATTCTGATACCTACTTCCGGCGATCCGGTGAAGGTGACCATGGCGAGGCCCGGATGGAACACGAGCGCGTCCCCGATCTCACTTCCCGAACCGGTGACCACGTTGAGCGCGCCCTTTGGCAGGCCGCACTCTTCGAACAGTTGCACGAGTGCCAATGCACTGAGCGGGGTAGTGGTAGCGGGCTTGTGGACAAGTGTGTTGCCAGCGGCAAGCGCCGGTCCGATCTTGTGCATCGCCAGATTCAGGGGGAAATTGAAAGGGGTGATTGCGGCGATGACTCCGAGAGGCTCGCGGACCGTCATGCCCCAGCGTCCGCGGCCGCCCGGATGGGCGTCCAAAGGCACTACTTCACCAGCCATGCGGTGGGCTTCTTCGCTGGAAAACAGGAGTGTCCAAGAGGCGCGGTCGGCCTCCATCCGAGCTTCCTTGATCGGCTTGCCGGACTCCGCGGAAATCAGGCGGGCGAACGTCTCCAAACTGTCGC
>DASRHX010000735.1:0-6629 GCA_035650295.1 Bryobacteraceae bacterium
TATCCCCTGCCGAACCGCACCACGGCCGGAAATGTACCAAGTCAAAACTACGTTGACAATCTAAGTCTCCCGGCGATGAAGCAGGACTACTACATGATCCGCGGCGACCATAAGTTCTCCGAAAAAGACTCCGTGATGGGCCGCTACACGCTGCAGGATTTCAAGACGGATGATTTCATGAGCATGCTTCCGACGTTCGCGCCTGGATACGCCACACGTAAGAACCATGCCGTGACGCTCTCGGAGACGCATGTTTTCTCGCCGCGGCTCATCAATGAATTCCGCTATGGGTTGGCGACGAACAACCTGCCGATCTTTCCGCCGGTCAATGGCCCGGCGTTCGTGCAGGAGTTCGGCCTGCGCGGTCTCGCCCCCAATCTTCCGGACATGCCAGGCGTATTGAACATTAGCTTTACCGGCCTTGGCGTGACCGGAATTACCCAGGGCACGTCGCGAAGCCCCGGCGCCGCCAACTATCTGCACAACTTTCAGGACCACGTGAGTTTCTTCCGCGGTCGTCACAACATGAAGTTCGGGTTCAATCTTACTCACATCAAGGCGGAAAACTACGGCACCGATGTGAATCTCTACGGCAACCTGAATTTCTCCAACCGGTTCACCGGCCATCCTTACGCCGATTTTCTGCTGGGTTTACCGACCACTGCCACGCGATCTTTCCCGCCGGTGCTGGTGGCGCGCACTCGCCTGCAGTACGACTTCTTCTTCACGGACGACTTCAAGGTGAACTCGAAGCTCACGGTGAACTACGGCGTACGTTACGAACTGCACCCCGGCTGGCGCGAGCAGAGTGGCCGGCTGTCGATGTTCGACATCGGCTCCGGAAGCATCGTCGTTCAGGACGGATCTCTCGACAAGGTCAGTTCGCTGTTCCCGCAAAACTACGTACGCATCGTCGAAGCGAGTTCGGTTGGTCTCCCAGGCAAGACACTCCTCAAAACGGACCGAAACAACTTCGCCCCGCGCCTGGGTTTGGCATACCGTCCCTGGGGGAACAACACTGTGATTCGGGCCGGAGCAGGGATCTACTTCGATGTGGTTCCACGCGAGCTCACGATGGGCGGCGTGCCGTTCGTTCTGAACGAGCCGTCGTTCAACAATCCTCTTGATAATCCCGCCGTCATCCTGCCGACGGTGTTCCCCAGCACGGGTTCGGCGGGGCCGACGACGGTCTCGTTGCCTAACGCCGTCAACCCGAGCCTCTTGATGCCATACAGTATGCAGTACAGCTTGACGATCGAGCACTCGCGTTGGGACACGGGCTTCCGCGCGTCATACGTCGGCACCAACACACGACAGGGCGACTACGTTTACAACTACAATTCGCCGGTGGTGGACGACCGCTTGTTTATCAACAAGCCGCGGCCATTTCCGCAATACCCGGCGATCAACTATTTCACCAACGGCGCCGGCCACCAGTTCCACAGCCTCGCGCTCGAAGTGGAGCGGCGCATGGCGCGCGGATTGCAATTCCAGAGCTCCTGGGTGTGGGCGCGCGACATTGGCGATCTCGAGCGTGGCCAGGCCCTGGAGAATCCGTTCGATCGCCAACGCGAGGTCAGCGTTGCGCCGGACATCCCCACGCACCGCTTCACTACGAACGTGATTTACCAGCTTCCATTCGGCAAGGGCCGTCCGTTTCTGTCCGGCGTGAACCGCGCCGCGAATGCCATCGTCGGGGGCTGGGATATCAGCGCCATTTATAGTTTCTATTCGGGCCAGTTCCTGACGCCGCTGTGGTCGGGACCGGACCCGACGGGCACGGCGTTCGTCGCCAATGCATCGAGGCCGGTGGTTACGATTCGTCCCGACCATCTGCGCGATGCCAATCTGCCAGCCGATCAGCGAGGGTTGAACCGCTGGTTTGACCCGACTGCGTTTGGCGCGCCTCCTATCGGGCGCTTTGGCAATGCGGCCAAGGGCGTGATCAAAGGACCTCATGTCAACATCTGGCACGTGGGTTTGTTCAAGTCGTTCACGTTCACGGAGAAGGCGCGGTTGCGGTGGGAACTCACCGGCACCAACTTCTTCAATCATCCGAACTACAACAATCCCGGCACGAACATCACGCAACCCGGCGCGGTGGGCGTCATTACCGGAGTCGGACTCGTGAATGGCGCCTCCACTGGTGACCAGCCGGGCGCGCGCACGTTCCGCATGGGGTTGCGCTTGGAGTGGTAGATCACCTACGCTCAAGCCTTACTCATGCCAACGGTCAGCTTCACCACGTCGGGAGCTCTCGGCAAGTCGGCCCTGCGCCAAGCCAACGAGCGGCTGGTATTGAACTCAATCCGCCGCTCGCCGGGCATCTCGCGCGCCGAGATCGCCCGCACGACGGGCTTTTCGAGAACCTCGGTGACATTCGTCGTGAACCGGCTGATTCGCGAACGGCTTGTGGTGGAGGAGAAGGTCGAGACGGGCGCGCAAGCCGGTCGGCCTCCGACGGCTTTGCACCTGGCGGCGCGTTCGCGCATGGCGATTGGTGTGGAGGTAGCGCGGACGAAGTCGCGGGTGGTGCTCGTCGATCTGAGCGGCGAGGTTGTGCGGCAGCGGGACGTTCCCTGGCAATCGGATCCCAATGGCTTTCTGGGGGACCTTCAACTCGCCATCTGTGACGTGGCCTCGGGATACAAGGTGCGCCAGATCCTCGGAGTGGGCATCTCTTTGCCGGGGACCATTGATAAATCGGCGGGAAGAGTGCTCGGCGCCGAAGGACTGGGCTGGTTCAATCTCGAGGTGGGGGCAATCCTTCGCCGTAGACTCCCCTGGCCCCTTTTCTTTGAGAACGACGCCAATCTCGCGGCCCTCGCCGAACAGTGGTATTTGCCCGCCGGCCGCGAACCGCTCCGCTATTTTGTCTACGTCCAGACGCAAGGCGGCCTGGGGACGGGAGTCGTCGTCGATGGGCGCATTCTTCATGGAGTTGCATCGGCCGGTACGGAATTTGGGCACGTGATGCTCTATCCTGACGGTCGCCCTTGCCGGTGTGGGAATCGCGGCTGCTGGGAACAGTACGCATCCGATGCCGCACTCGTGCGCAACTATGTTGAGCTTGGTGGGCCGGACGGAGGTGTTGACAGTTTACTGCAGGATTCGCTACGGATTGTGAAGCTTGCCAGAGCGGGTGATGAAATCGCGCTCCAAGCGTTACGCGGCACCGCAGCCTCTCTGGCTCTAGGGTTTGTAAATTTGGTTGCCGTTTTCAACCCGCAAGCCATCATCATGGGTGAGCCGTTCTCATCGGCCTGGGATCTGGTGGAAGACGTCGTGCACAACGAATTGAAGCGGCGCGTTCCCGCATACAGTTTAAGCAATCTTCGTTTGCTTCCTTCACGTGAAGGCGCCGACGCCACGTTGCGCGGAGCTGCGGCACTTGTCCTCGCCGGATTTTTTACAAGTTTCGATCACACAAAGGATGACTCTTTGCCCAATGGAGTCTCTATCGAGGCGCACGGATGAAACCTCTCGCGATTGTTCTGTTTGCCGCCTGCATTCCCTTGGCTGCACAAACCCCACGCCCCACGACCGGCCCCCCTGAATACGAAGCGCTCCAAGCGCATTTTGACCGTGTCATCGGGGATCGTCACGAGCGGCTGTTCAGCGGTATCACAACTACGGCGCAATGGGAGCAAAGAAAGCCGAAGGCGCGTGCCGAACTCATCAAGATGCTCTGGCACGGAATGAAGCTGCCCGACACACCTCCCAAGGCGACGATCACTCACCGCGAGGAACACAAGGACTACACGATTGAAAATATCGTTCTCGAAACCGCGCCAAAGCTCTTCTCAACTGCCAACCTGTACCTTCCTCGCACGGGAAGCAAGCCATTTCCGGTGGTGCTCTATCAATGTGGCCACGCCAACAAGAACTACTTCAAGAAGCACGGCGCATGGTTCGCCCAGAACGGAATTGCGGTTCTGGTGATGGACAACATCGAAATGGGTGAAGTCGAATTCACCCATCACGGTGTCTACTCGAATGCCTGGTTTCACTGGTACAGCCGTGGGTTTTCTCCTCTGGCTGTCGAGCTTTTGAACGCACGCCGCGCCGTCGACTACCTCGCCTCCCGAACTGACCTCGACCCCAAACGCATCGGCGCCACGGGCCGTTCCGGTGGCGGAATGACGACATTCTATCTGGCGGCGATCGACGAGCGAATCCGCGCGTCCGCTCCGGTTTCGGGAACGCTATCGACAAATCAATGGGTGAAGCAGAGGCTGACGTTCGCCCATTGCGATTGCCAATACCCGGTGAACAGCTATGGGATGCTCTACTCCGAAATAGGTGCGCTCGTCGCTCCACGGCCGCACTTGCAGGCGAATGCCGACGCCGATCCCGGTTTCCCAATGAACGCCTTCAACGATCTGATCGGCAAGATGCGCCACGTCTATCGCCTCTACAACGCGGATGGCGCACTGCAAACCACCGTTGCTCCCGGAGGCCACAACGACATCGAAGCCATCCGCTTACCCGTCTATTCCTTCTTTCTGAAAGAGTTCCTTGGCAAGAACACGCCGGCAGGCAGCGAAGGTCCCGTGGATGAGCCATCGAACGATCAATTGGTCTGCTACCGATCGGGAATCCCCGCTGACGAGCGGCTCTCGCGCATCGACGAAGAGCTCTTGCCGCGGCGCGCCGCTTCGGCAGTTACTCTGAAAGGCCTCGCAACTCGGCTCCGCGAGGAAGTGTTCCGCTACTTCCCCGACCAGCCAGCCCCGCTGAATCCACAGTGGGGCGAGAAAGCAACGGAACAGGGCCGCACGATTCAGCGCGTCACCTTCACCGGCCTCGACGGCCTTCGCGTGAAAGCCATCTATTCACTTCCCGCCAACGCCGCCGCCAAACTCCCTGCGCTCCTCCTCGCCGATAATCGCCGGGGCATTCCCGTCTGGGGCAACGAGCAGCCCTTGGAACGCAATCAGTGGGGCGACCGCGCCGTCCTCATCGTCGAAACCTTAGATCAAGGCAGCCGCGTTCTCGAGCGTAACCTGCGCAGCTACACCGACAACGATCCTGTTCATCACATGAAACGGCAAGCGATGATCATGGGCACCACGATCGAATCCATCCAAGTCTACGAACTCCTTCGTTCACTGGAACTTCTGCGCTCCTTGCCCAATGTCGACCCGGCCCGTATCACCATCACGGGCAAGTTTGAAATGGGTGTGAATGCCATGTATGCCGCTCTGCTGGATGGAAATCTGCAGCGTGTGATTCTGCACTCGCCAACCGCGTCCCACCGCAACGGGCCGCACTATCTAGGGATCCAGCGCTACACCGACATCCCCGAAGTTGCCGCACTGCTGGCCGGCAAAGTCCGCGTCCATGGTGAAGTGCCCGAAGGCTTGAAATCCGTCCCCCGATGTCTCTCGTTTACTCATTGCCTGCAGTAGCCTGCAATAGAAGGTTCTGGAAATTTTCATGCTCTACACGAGACGCCATTTCTCCGAATTGACTTTGTCCGGCCTTGCCGCCGCCGCTTCCATGGCAGCCCAAGTTCCCGGCCAGCGGCCGCCCGCGCCTCCAGACAGCGTAACGGTTGTGAATCCGCGAACGCGCGTTCCAGTCGCTCTGATGATCGACGACTCCACCTGTCTCGCCAACCTCGCGCACTTCTGCATACCGCAGTTCCAGGAAGTTTTCCCTGGCCGCTACAAGCAGCCTTGGCAAACGATGCCGCGCGAAATCCCCGACTCCTTCGTGCGCAAGTTCGGCGAGTGGTGCATCGAGAACGGCGTCAAGGGAAAGTACAGTATCGTTCCCAATCCTGCTTGCGTCGGCTGGATGGATCGTGAACTTCCCGGCTGGACCAGGCGCCAGTTGGAAGACAGTCTGAAGCTCGTTCGCTCGACCATCATGCCCAACTGGGACATTCACCCGGAGATGATCACGCACACTTGGGTCATCGATACCAAGACCGGCCGTCCCTACGAAGAGCGCACCGAACGCTTCATGGAGAACTTCGGTTGGAGCGTCGGCAAGTCGGCCGATGAACTGACTGACTATATCTCCTATGCCCTTAGGATTCTGAAGAACGCCGGACTGCACTGCGAAGGCATCACCACCCCTGGCGGGTTTGGCGGACGCGTGCTTCCTGAACTGGCGCAAGCCGTGCTGCAGTCCTGCCGGGATGTCCATGGCACGGAGATCCCGCACTACTTCCGTCACGCCATACTCGATCACCGCAGCGTGGCCCCACGTGTCGAGTACGTATCAGGACTCGATGGGCCAGATCCCCGATGCGTGGTCTCGATCATCGCTTGCACCAACGATTGGTTCGGGGGTTGGGACGCCGTCATCGAGGGCGATGTCAACCAGATGGTGACGCCCGATCTGAAAAGCGGGCGCATGCAGGACGTCATCCGCCGCGGCGAGCCTGCCGTCATGTATTGTCACTGGCCGGGCATCTACTTCAACGGCACCGAGTCCGGCTTTAACATCATCAAGGAAGTCACGCGGCGTCTCCACGCCTCTCACGGCAATCTGATCTGGATGAAGTTGAGCGAACTGGCGCGCTATTGGGCCGCCAAGGAGCTGACCGGCATCAGCGCCGCCGCCACTGGGTTAGCGTTCCGTGCCCCCTACGCCTGTCCGGACTTCACCGTCAAGAT
>DASRHX010000736.1:0-15621 GCA_035650295.1 Bryobacteraceae bacterium
TCATCGCCTTCGTAAGCGCGATCCATGAGCAGCGAAAGACCCTGCGGCATGGGGCCAAGCTCTTCCAGCAAGGCCCTTCCATGCGGCGCATCGTGTTCGTTTCCGGGAGACAACGCAAACGTTATGGCCGTTCGAGCATCCGCGGCAACCAAATGAATCTTGGTGTTCCATCCGCCGCGCGATTTTCCGATGGCTTGTGGGCCGTTTTTTTTAGCGCGCCCGTGCCGTCGGGATGCACCTTGACCGAAGTGGAGTCCAGCGACAACGCCTCGATCTTGATGCGGACGATCTGTTCGTGTTGCAACTGTTCGAACACCCGGTCCAGCACACCGTTCTTGGCCCACCGGTTCATGCGCGTGTAGATCGTATGCCAACGGCCAAACCGTTTTGGAAGCCCCCGCCACTTGCACCCCTGCTCGGTCACATACAAGATCGCGTTGAGCACTTGCAGATTCGTCAAGCTTACGTTTCCGCGCTGCACCGGCAAGCTGTCTTTGATCCGTTCGTACTGCTCTTCCGTGATTTCCATCCCTAAACATTTTACTACGAAAATGTTCTATTAGTGTGAACAGGCCCCAGTCTACATGAAATCCCACCGTAGGCAAAACCCGGTCAACGTTCACGGTCCTCGCGCAACATCTCCTCTGCGGATGGAAATGGACCGGAGGATGCGGGGCGCTGCGCGCGGAACTTAAGCGCCTGTTGGTAGAATGCGTGGCGGGCCGCAAGTTGTTTTGCGGTCGGCACATGCTGAGAAAGTAAGGCAACCACTTCGGAGGAGATGGAAGTCCGGTTCTCCTTCGGGCGCGCGCGCAGCGCCTCATACAGTTCTTCGGGGACGTTCTCTACGTAAAGGGCGGGCATAGAGCTTTCCTAGGCTTAGTCTAGCAATCCTCTAGATAATACGAGAAGACGGCCATGATATACTCCGCCGAAGTTCGCATAAGAATGGAATGGGAAAATGCAACACATCGGACCCTCACGTTTTTCCCGCACAATTCGCGCGGTCGTCTACGCGTGCCTGCTTGGTAACGCCCTGCCCGCTCAGGCTCCCGCGCAAGTCGACTTTGCCCGTGATATTCAGCCGATCCTGAAGAATCGGTGCGTCGAGTGTCACGGGCCTTCACAGCAAATGAAGGGGCTCCGTCTCGACCGGCGCAGAAGCGCGATGCCGAACCGCGTCGGCGCAAATCGGGCCCACATTGTTCCCGGCAATAGCGCTCAGAGTCTGCTCTTCCGGCGTGTGAGTGGAAGCCAAGCCGGTGTGCAGATGCCCCCGTCCGGCCCGCTGCCCCACGAGCAGGTCAACCTGATCAAAGCCTGGATCGATCAGGGCGCACACTGGCCCGACGAGCTGTCCGGCGACAGAGATTCCACGCCGGCCGATCCCGTCGTGGTCAGAATGATGAACGCCCTTCGCAATGGCAATCGTCAGGACTTCGGCAAGGCGTTGCGCGAGAATCCGAACTCCGTGAATGCAAGCGGGCCAAACGGCTGGACTCCGCTCATGTACGCGGCTCTATACGGCGACAGCGAAGCAGTACGGGCGCTGCTAGAGAAGGGCGCGAAGCCCAATGCGCAGAACCATGACGGCGGCACCGCGCTCATGTATGCGATCGACGATGCCACGAAGACGAAGTTGTTGCTGGAACGCGGAGCTAACCCCAACCTACGCTCCGGTGAAGGACGGACCGCGCTTCTGATCGCGGTTGGATGGGGTGGATCCTATCCCGCAGTGAAACTGCTGTTGGAGAACGGAGCGGACCTACAGGCTCGGTTGCCCGATGGACGGGGTGCCCTCGGTCTCGCGGTCGCCGCCCGCAACGCGGAGACGTTGCAACTGCTGCTGGACAGGGGCGTCGAGAAGAAGCCGCTTCCCCTTGGTGCTTCGCTTGCAGGCTGCTCCGAGTGTTTCGATTTACTGCTCAAGCTTGCGGAGCCCAACGACCTGGGCGCCGCGCTGCAGGGAGCGATCAGGGCGGGCGATTTGGCGCGCACAAAGATGCTGCTCGACCGTGGAGCCCAAGCAGGTCCCAACCTCTTGACAGCCGTCGCTCTCTCCCCTGCAAGTATGCCGGTCGAGACGATCAGGACATTGATTAGTCGGGGAGCCAGCGTGAACGCCAAGACGCCCGCTGGCTTAACGATGATGGATTTCGCGAAACGGCAGGCGAACGCGACTCTGGTGCAAGCGTTGACTGAAGCTGGTGTCCGGGATGAATCGGCTGCTCCGCCGAAACTGCGGCTGAAACCGGCAGCATCGGCGCGAGCCGCAGTCGAGAGAGTTCTGCCGTCACTGCAGCGGTGCGACGTTGCCTTCCTCGACAAGGCCGGATGCGTCTCCTGCCACAACAACTCACTGACGGCGATGACAACAGCGGCCGCGCGCGCCAAGGGCCTTCGGATCGACGAGCGCATCGTGAAGGATCAATTGCGGAGGATCGCCGCGTTCATGCAAGAGAATGCTGAGCGCGGGTTGCAAAACGAGGGCATCCCGGGCGGTCTCGATACCGTGAGCTACACCCTTCTCGGTATGGCCGCCGAAAAGTATCCGAGCGATGCAATTACCGACGCATGGGCACGCTATCTAAAGAACAATCAGTCTCCCGACGGCCGTTGGAAATGCCTCACACTACGGCCTCCCCTCGAGTCGAGCGATTTTGAGGTGACGGCGGCATCCATTCGATCCGCGCGAACGTACGCTCCGCCAAGCCAGCGTGCGGAGTACGACAAGGCCGTTAAGCGAGCGGTTCACTGGCTCGAACAGGCGCAACCGGACAGCACTGAGGATCATGCCTTCAAAATCCTCGGTTTGATTTGGGGCGGGGGGAGCCAGGAGGGAATCCGGAAGACTACGCGGGAACTGTTGGCACTGCAAAGGCCAGAGGGAGGGTGGGGGCAGGTGAAAGGGCTCACCCCCGATGCCTATGCAACCGGACAGGCTCTTGTCGCGTTGCATGAATCGGTCGCGATTGCGGCCGATAGCCCGGCTTATCAGCGCGGCGTCCGGTACCTGCTGAATTCGCAGCTGGAAGACGGATCGTGGTATGTCAGAACGCGGGCGCCCTCTTTTCAGCCTTACTTTGACAGCGAATTTCCGCACGGCCCCGACCAATTTATATCCGCCGCGGCAAGTAACTGGGCTTCGATGGCGCTGCTGGCGGCCGTCCGCTAGGGTTAAGGTAAGCCGTTTACTTCGGTGCGGTCGATACGCGGAGCAGGAAAATTCCATGCGAGTTGATCCAGAAGAAATTCGGCGGCGGTTCGCCGCACTCGATGACCACGATTTGGCGGAGGTTGAGCGGAGTGAGCTCTCCGAGCTCGCACAGCAGATTTACGACGAAGAGTGCGCGCGGCGGGACCTTCCTTCCGAGTTGGCCAAAGAGATCGAGGTCTGGGAGGACGAGTCGCCAGCCGTGATGGGCGCCGAGGCCGAATTGGACGAAGACAATCGCCCCGAATGGCTCGACGATTCGGCCTGTGTATGCTCCTTCGAAGTCACACCGGGCACGCAATCCGCGATTGAGGTCGCGAAGGCGCGAGCGGTGTTGCTGACGGCGGGCATTCCTTGTTACGTGTCCGAATCGGAAGCCGAGGCATCGGCCGATGGAAAACCTCCGCGCCAGGAGGTGTCACTGTTTGTCCCGGGCGCGTTGAACTTGCATGCAGTGAGCGTGCTGGACCGCGATCTCTTCAATGCCAAGCACGAAGAAGAATTGAGTATCCATTTCAAAGAGATTTCGGATGATGATCTCCTCGCGCTCGATCCGGCGGTTTTCACGGCGGGGCTGCTGGACAGGGCGGCGCGCATGAAGCGTGTGTATGCGAGCGAAATGGCGAGGCGCGGGCTGCGACGCTAGGCGACGCCGGATCCCAAGGTGATTCGCACTTTGCGCGCGGCGGCGGCGCCGATGATGCTGGTCAACTGTTCTTCACTCGCTTTTTTCACTGCGTCGAGGCTTCCCAGTTCCCGCAGGAGCTTTTGTGCGGTCTTGGGGCCAACGCCTTCGATGGTCACCAGTTCACTGGTTAGCCTCGACGAGGAGCGCCGCTGCCGGTGGAAACTGACGGCGAAGCGGTGGGCCTCGTCGCGCACGGTCTGCACGAGATGCAGCACCGGGTGGAAGCGGTCGAGGACGACGGGCTCGTCTTCGGCGCCCAAGACGTAGATAATCTCTTCGCGCTTGGCGATGGAAGCGAGCGGCAGGTTGACGACACCCACCGATTCAAGCGCCTCGGCCGCGGCGTGCAACTGGCCGAGGCCGCCGTCAATTAGCACGAGGCCCGGCATCGGCTGGCCCTCTTCCTTGAGCCGCGCATAGCGGCGTCCAACCACCTCGCGCATGGAGGCGAAGTCGTCGTTGCCCTCGACGGTTTTGATGATGAACTTGCGGTAGTCGGACTTCTTCATTCGCCCTTTTTCCCATACAACCATGCTCGCCACTTTGTCGGTGCCCTGAATGTGTGAGATGTCGAAACATTCAATACGATCGGGCCCCTGTTCGAGCCCAAGCACTTCGCCGAGGGCCGCGGAGATAGCAGCCGAGGTAGGCTTCATCACGCGGAAGCGGGCTTCGAAGCTGTGCTGGGCGTTGGTTTCGACAAGTGCGAGCATGGCCTTCTTCTGGCCGCGCTGGGGCGTGTGGATCTCTACCTTCTTACCGCGCTTCTCGGTGAGCCACTCTTCGAGTACGGCGCGGTCTTCGAATTCGGCGGGCACATGGATATGGTCGGGAATGTAGCCCTGGTTGAGGTAGACCTGCTTCACTAGCGCGCTCAAGAATTCAGCCGCGTCGAAGTCGGCCAGGTCCTCCCAGAAGAACTCGCGGCGGTCGACGATGCGGCCGTTGCGGAGGTGGAACAAGTTGACTGCCGCAAGGGGTGGCTCGGCGTGATAGGCAAAAATGTCGGTATTGTCACCCGCGGCGGCAGCCATTTTTTGGCGCTGGTCGAGCTCTTCGACGGTGGCAATCAGATCGCGCATGGCGGCGGCCTGCTCGTACATCTGGCTGTCGCTCGCCTCTGCCATCTTGTCGCGAAGTTGATGAACGAGGTCGCGGTTGCGGCCCTCCAAAAACATCTGCACGCTGCGAACGGCCTCGGCATAAGCATCGTCGGTCGTGAGGCCTTGCACGCAGGGGCCAAGGCAGCGGTGGATGTGATATTCGAGGCACGGCGCGGCGTGGTTGCGCGTGAGGTCAACGCGGCAACTGGGAACTTTGAAGCTACGGTGAATGAAGTTGATCAGGCGGTGGGCGAGGTTGCCGGGAAAGTATGGGCCGTAGTATTGCTCGCCCTTGCGGAGGCGGCGGGTGACGTAGACGCGTGGGAATTTTTCGTTGGTAAGGCGGATGTAGGGATAGGTTTTGTCGTCGCGCAACAGAATGTTGAAGCGCGGCTTGTACTGTTTGATGAGGTTGTTTTCGAGAGCGAGTGCTTCCTTTTCGTTGTCGACCAGTATGTAGTGGACGTCTCTCGCTTCCGTGATCAGAGTTCCGGTACGGGCATCGGCGAGGCGTTCTTCGAGGAAGTAGCTGCGTACGCGGCTGCGGAGATTTTTCGCTTTGCCGACATACAGAATCTTGCCCCCTTCGTCCTTGTAGAGGTAGACGCCGGGATCGGCAGGCAGCTGGGACGCCTTTTCACGAAGCTCAACAACGCTTTGTTTCGGCATGGAGAACTATACTCAAATTGTGACACGCGCCACCTTCGCTCCCGCGCTCACTCTGCTTCTCGTTGCGCCTGGCGCGATGCCGCAGCAGGCGCCAAAGGTGGGCCAGCGGCCGCCGGCTGTGGAGAGCCCGAAGCCTCCCGTGATCGAAGTGGAGCCCCCTGAAGAGGACGAAGCCGCCAAGCCGAAAGAGTACGCCTTCAATCCGCTCCAGGCCGAAAAAGAGTTGCGAATCGGCAACTTCTATTGGAAAAAGAAAAGTTACAAGGCAGCGGCACTGCGGTATGAAGAAGCGACCAAGTGGAATCCCGGCGACGCCGAAGCTTGGTTCCGTCTGGGCGAGGCCCGCGAGAAGTTGAAGCTAACCGCCGAGGCGCGCGCGGCGTATGAACAGTTCCTGGAACTGGCGCAAGACGACAAGCGCGCCCCCGAAGTGAAGAAGCGAGTGGCCAAGCTTCCGCCGCCGAAGAAAGAAAGCTGATCTGCTATGCCTGTGCCCGCCGAATGGTTACGAGCCGTGTGCTTGGGATTCCCTGGCGCCACCGAGCAGGTGCAATGGGGCAACGATTTGGTCTTCAAGGTGGAATCGAAGATGTTCGCCGTTACGTGCCTGGAGCCGGCCGAGGTTTGGTTGTCGTTCAAGGTGACTCCGGAGCGGTTTATCGAACTGATTGAACAGCCTGGGATCATTCCCGCGCCCTACCTGGCGCGCGCGAAGTGGGTGGGGTTGCAGAAAGAGTGCACGATGGGGCGGAACGAGTTGAAGACGCTGTTGCGCGGTTCCTACGACCTGGTCGTGGCTGGCTTACCAAAGAAGGCGCGATCAAAACTGCCGGGAGTGTCATGATGTGTCGAAAAGTGATGATCAGTGCTGCCCTAGTCGCTCTCCTGGTGCTGCTTGCGAGTTGTGGGAAATCTCCTGAGGCGGCTTCGCTGCCGATGGGATTTGATTATGCCCGCGTGGCCGGTCCCCTGGATTCGTTGAACAGTGCGGACCGCAAGACCGTGGAAGACACCGTGGCGCTGATGAAGCGCGGTGATCACAGGCTGGCGTTAGTGCGGCTGGCGGCGCTGAACGACCGTAATCCCTCGAACGCGTCGTTGCGCCTGTTGAGCTCCTATGCGTTGCTGCAGTTGGGGAATCTAGCCGAATCCCTGGCCGAAGCGCAGCGCTCCCACAATGCCGCCGATCATGGTGTCTACCAGTGCTATGTGCTGGCGCATGTCGCAACGATCAACGGCAACAAGGAGCTGGCTCGGCGTGAAATCGAGCATGTGAATGGGGCGGGCGATGCGGCGATGAAGGCGGATATGAAAGTCCTCTCTCGCAAAGTGGAAACGAACTAGCCCGCCTTGGGCAGCAAGTTGCGCACGCGGGCGCCTTCCTGGCGGCGGATGGTTTCGACGATCTTGTCCACGCCGTCCTGGAAGCGGGGAAACAGATCGACATATTGGACTTCGCGGCGAATCTCTTCGGGCACGTCGCACGGGTTCAGCCGCACGGGAATAAAGTAGATTTCCTCGAGCGGTATGGCGAGGGCGTAGTTGAGCGCCTCACGCAACTCCTCCTGAAACCCGCCGCGCTTGCCGACGCTCAAGCGGGAGAAGCAGGCGATGAAATAGTCCGAGTTCGCCACGGCCCGGCGCAAGGCCCGTTTCCAACGCTGGCCGGGCAGGAGCTTCTTGCGATCCATCCATGGCGCGAATCCTTCGGTTTCCAGCGCGTGGAAGAGGCGCTCGATGATAGGGAAGTCCTCGACGGCGTACGCGAGGAAGACACGAGGACGCGTTTCGGCGGCGAACTCATAGAGTCCAGTCAGATTCCGGTGAAACCTTCCCAAACCAGAGATGTCGACGGTCTCTCCCTTTTCCAAGCTCTTCCGGATGATCTCGCCAATCCCATTCAACGCGGGGAATCTCGAACTCGACATGCTATCCCCGGCGCCTTCCCGCCGCATGGCGCGCGCCGCCGGTGTGGCGAGGTTGCTTGCGATCAAATCGGAATTGAATCGGCTGGCCGGGCTCGAAGTGGCCCAGACCGGGCAGCTCTACTGTCTTTCCTTGACGCACCAGCCGATGGATACGCCGCGCCAGTTCATCCAGTTGAGCGGCGGCTTCCGCCTCGCTCACGCATTCCCGTGCGGCGAGCTTGGCGGTTAGTTCATTCATTGTCATTACATGGACATGCTAACGCGGGGTCAGATCGGATTGTTTTGATCGCACGTACCACGATGCACGTATATTATTCAATTTAAAAGATTTAAAGGAGACGAAGAGATAAGGGCTATTGGCTGTGACCGGAAGTTTTCATTGATTCTGATTTCGTTCTTTTAATGAAACCTTCATGTCAAGTTAAGCATAGCCCGAGATTATGAATGACAGCCACTGAGGCAAGAAAAAAAGGAGATCACACACCTCATGAAGAAGTTTTTCTCAATCATGTTAGGGCTATCCCTGCTGGTTGGTTCTGCCACCCTCGTTGTCGCACAAGAGGAGAAGAAGGAAGGGACCGAAGGCAAGAAGAAGGGGAAGGGCAAGAAGAAAAAGGAAGGCGAAGAGAAGAAACCCGAAGAAAAGAAGCCTGCTGCCCGCTAAATTCCTTCCACGCGAATTGACGAAAGGCCGCCGCGCTGCGTTGCGCGGGCGGCCTTTCGCTTTTTCGGTGGTGCGGCTGATGTTAAGATGATTCTCGATTTGCGCACTATACCCCTACTGTTGCTCCCAGCCCTTCTTGTAGCGCAGGGCCAGGACCCCCCATTTGCGCTTCCCGATTCGGTTGAAATGCGGCGCGACGTGGTCTACGCGCAGTATGGCGATCGGGCGCTGAAGGCCGATATTTTTCTCCCGAGGTCCGGCGGCGGTCCTTTCCCCGCCGTGGTCTACGTTCACGGGGGAGGGTGGAAGAACGGTACGAAGGCGGCCTTTTCGAGGCAAGCCGCTTACATGGCAACGCAAGGTTTCGTGGGCATGAGCATCGAGCAGCGGCTCAGCGGCGAAGCGAAATTTCCGGCCGCTCTCCAGGATGCCAAGGCCGCCGTGCGCTACCTGCGCGCTGAAGCGAAGGCCCTGCGTATCGACGAAAAGAGGATCGGCGCGGCGGGAGGATCGTCTGGCGGCCACATTGTCACGATGTTGGGTGTAACGGCCGGTCAGGCGGAATTCGAAGGGAGCGGGGGTAACGCGAAATATTCGAGCACGGTGCAAGCGGTGGCGGCGTTCAATCCGGCGGTCGATCTCGTTTCCTTCGGAGAGCGGACGCAATCGAACGCCACCAATTCGGTCGCGGCGTTTCTTGGCGAACCTTATACGGCGAACGCTGCACTGTGGAAGAAGGCGACCCCAATTACACATGTGAGCACGCAAACGCCGCCGATGCTGTTTCTGCACGGCGATGCCGACAGGACGGTGCCAATCGCGCAATCGCGGAAGATGGAAGCGGCACTTAAGGCAGTGGGCGTAAGGGCCGATTTTATGGTCGCGCCGGGAGCGGATCATGCGTTCTTTAACCGGCCACCTTGGTACGAACCGACGTTGAAGCGAATGGCCGAGTTTTTCAAGGCCACTCTTCAAACTCCGCCGGTCTTTCCCCGATCCGAACGATAAGACGAATAGGAGTCTTGCTGTACCGAGAGTGGAACCAGCGAGGTGTTGTCGCGCTGGCTGGTGGAAACGCGGGAAGCGCCGACAGCGCCTTCCACAATGGCAAAATAGTAAACTCAGAGGTTCGATGAGTCACCCCACAGTTGTATCCCCAAGACGTGCTTTTTTGAAGACAGGCGCCGTGTCGGCGCTGGCGGCCGGAATGCCGGCGATATTGCGCGGCCAGGCGCAGCCAATTCGCATCGGATTGGTCGGTTGTGGCGGGCGCGGCACGGGCGCAGCGTCGCAAGCATTGAAAGCCGACGATGGCAGCCAGCTGGTGGCGGTGGCTGACGTGAGCCGCACCCAGGTGGACGATTCGCTGGCCCGGCTAGCACGCGCCGCGGGCGAAAAGGTACAGGTGCAGGAGGCCAATATTTTCCTGGGCCTGGATGCCTACAAGAAACTGATCGCATCGGGCGTGGACGTGGTGCTGCTGGCTACGCCTCCCGGCTTCCGGCCGCAGCATTTGCGAGCTGCCGTGGAAGCGGGTAAGCACGTATTCTGCGAGAAGCCAATTTCGGTCGACGCGCCAGGGGTGCGCAGCGTGATGGAATCGGCGCGCATGGCCAAGGAGAAGACTCTGGCGCTGGTGGCGGGCTTCTGCTGGCGCTATTCGACGCACGTCCGCGAAACTTTCGAACAGGTGCACAATGGCGCCATAGGCAACCTTGCCGCCTACTATGCGACGTACTACACGAGCCCTGTGAAGCCCATGCCGCCTGCCTCACAGCGGCCGCCCGGCATCAGCGACAACGAATGGATGCTCGCCAATTGGTACAACTTTACCTGGCTGTGCGGCGACGGATTAGTGGAGCAAGCGATTCATAGCGTGGACAAGATCGCCTGGGCGATGCACGATCAGCCGCCTATCTCATGCGTCGCCGTGGGTGGACGACAGATTCCAGCCGAAGGCGGCAACATCTTCGACCATTTCGAGGTGAACTACCTGTACCCGAACAACGTGCGCGCTTTCCTCGGTTGCCGTCAGATCGAAGGCTGCTACAACGAAAACTCCGACTACATCCTTGGCTCCTCTGGCTCGGCTACCATCGGCCGCGGGCCGCTTCCGAAGATCGAGGGTTCGAAGCCCTGGACCTTCACCGGACAAAAGAACGATATGTACCAGGCCGAACACGACGCGCTATTTGCCTCTATCCGCCGCAATGAGCCCATCAACGATGGCATCTGGATGGCGACCTCCACCATGCTCGGCATCATGGGCCGCATGGCCGCCTACACGGGCCAACAGATTACCTGGGAGCAGGCGCTTAATTCGCAGGAAGAGCTGTTCCCTATGGACTACGACGGCGAGCGGCCGGTGAATGTACCACCGCTGGCGCGGCCCGGCAAGACCAAGTTCGCATGAGAGCCGTTCTCCTTCTCGCTTGTGCGACGGCGCTGTATGCGCAGAAGGGTTCTGTCGATCCGGTGAAGGAGAAGGCTACCGTGGAGGCCATGCACAAACGCATTGCCGCTGCGCCCGTGCGCGACGCGGGGAAATCGTACAAGCTGACGATTCCCGGCACGGATATCAGCTACGAGATGGTGCCGATTCCGGCGGGCGAGTTCACAATGGGCACGCCCGCGACGGAGGCCGGCCGCAATGCCGACGAAGGGCCGCAGCACAAAGTGAAGCTCGAAGCCTTCTGGATGGGGAAGCTCGAGATCACATGGGACGAGTACCGCCTGTTTATGTTTTCGCAGCAGGCCAATGAGACGCCAGGCGCCGACGCGACGCTCGACGCCGTAAGCCGGCCGACGCGACCTTATGTTGAGATGAGCTTCGGCATGGGCATCAACGGCTACCCGGCTATTTCGATGACGCATCATGCGGCCAATAAGTACGCACAGTGGCTGAGCGCGAAGACAGGCCACTTCTACCGCCTGCCAACGGAGGCGGAATGGGAATACGCGTGCCGCGCCGGAACAACGACGGCGTATTCGTTCGGCGATAGCGCTTCGGCAATAAAAGACTATGCGGTCTTTGATGGCAACTCCGATGGCCAGTACGCACAGGTTGGCAAGAAGAAGCCGAACCCGTGGGGACTGCACGACATGCACGGCAACGTGATGGAGTGGACGCTTGACCAGTACGACGCGAAGACGTATCCGAATGCACCCGCGCTTTCGATCATGCCGTGGACGCCGTCGAAGACGCCTTATCCGCATGTAGCTCGGGGCGGGTCGTGGAGCGATGCGCCGGACAAACTGCGCTGCGGGGCGCGGGTGAGCAGCGATCCTTCGTGGAAGCAGCAGGATCCACAACTGCCCAAGAGCATCTGGTATCACACCGATGCACTGTTTCTTGGTTTCCGTCTGGTGCGTCCCGTGAAAGTTCCGGCGGCCGATGAGATGTACAAGTATTGGAACAATGGCGTCGAACAGGAGCCCTAGCCGGGCGGCCATCTTTCTCATCGCACTTGCCGCCTCAGCGCAAACACGCCAGGAAGCCGTCGAGCCGCACATGGGAACGCTGGTGCGGGTGGTCTTCTATGCCGATAACGCGACGCCGGCACGTGCTGCCTTCGAGCGAATCGCCGGTATCGATCGCGCCCTTTCGGACTATAGGCCTTCAAGCGAGTTGAACCAGTTGTGCGGGGCGCAGGGCGGGGAACTGACGGGTGATTTGGCGAAACTGATTCCCGTGGCGCTGGAGATCGCGCGCGAAACCAACGGAGCGTTCGATCCCACACTGGCAGCGCTGACGCGGCACATGCCGGAACCGCCCGAAAGCTACGGATGGAAACGCGTCGTGTTTGATGGCAAGCGCATTACCCTAAATGGCGTCTGCTTCGATCTCGGCGGCATTGCCAAAGGCTACGCGGCGCAGGAGGCATTACACGCCCTTGCCTCCCGAGGGGTGAAGCGTGCAATGGTTGCCGTGAGCGGGGACATCTGCACGAGCGGCGGCGAGTGGAAGATTGGCGCGCAACGACGGACAGTGACGATCTCCAATGCGTGCATTTCGACTTCGGGAAATGAATCGCAACCGGGCCATATCTTCGACCCGCGCACGGGAGAGCGCAGCCTGCGTCCCGGCGAGGTTACCGTGATCTCGCACGATGGCGCGCGGGCGGATGCGCTGGCCACTGCTCATCATCTGATGTCGCCGCCGGGGACGTGGGTGGATGAGAGGCGGTGAGCGCTATGCGCTCCGCTTCTGCCGCTCCCATTCAGCGTGAAATGCCTGTTCGCGTTCGCCGATGTAAGCTTTATAGCCGGCCGGGTCGACCCACACCTTCAGCTTTGGGTCGGCCTTCCATCGCTCGTACTTGCTCACCATGCCGTAGTAGTTTCCATGCGCACCGAGGAAAATATCGCAGGGAATCGCCTTCCACACCTTGAATGCTTTTTCGTAGTCGGCGGCTATTTGAGGGTAGGCAGTGTTGCCCACCAGCTTGGTTCCGGCATTGACGTTGGGACTGCCCACGATGACGGCAAGCCGCTTCACGCCGTCGTCGTTAACCTCGATCGTCCATGTGGTGCAGCCCGGCGTGTGGCCTGGCGTCAGCACCGCGGTAAGGGCCGTGCCGCCGTGCGTTACCTTCTCTCCGTCTTCCAGCACCTTGTCGACAACGCAAGGTTTGTTGAAACCGCCTGACCCACCTTTGCGGATGAGTTCGTCGTCGCCCTTCATGACGTAAACCTTGGCCGCCGTCTGCTCCTTCACGAGCCAGTTGCCAGCCATGTGGTCGCCGTGGGCGTGCGAGCCAAGCAGGATCTTCACGTCGCTGTATTTGAAGCCAAGCTTCTCAATCGCCGCGTTAATCATGGGCACTGTGCGTTCAAAGCTCGAATTGATGAGGATGTGGCCCTGGGACGAAGTGATTAGGTAAGTCGAAAGACCTTCAGTGCCGACATAGTAAAGATTGCCGGCAATCTTGTGGGGCGGGAAGGGCTTGTCCCAATCGGAGCGATTCTGCGACCACACGGGTCCCGTGGCGGCGACGGCCGGAATCAACGATGCGAAGGTACGTCGTAGCATCCCCGCATCGTAGCATCGATGCCAGAGACGCAACTAAGCCTTGAGCTTGACCAGCAGATCGGTCTTGCCGAAGACGTCGGTGAGCCGATAATCGCGGCCCTGGAAGGCGTACGTGAGCTTCGTGTGATCGAGGCCGAGCATGGCAAGTAGCGTGGCGTGGAAATCATGCACGTGCACGGGGTCCTGCACCGCGCGCAGGCCGATCTCATCGGTTGCGCCGATCATTTTGCCGCCGCGTACGCCCCCGCCGGCCATCCAAATCGAGAAGCCGTAGGGATTGTGGTCGCGGCCGAAGTTGTCGCCCCCGCCGTTCGCGTTGCCATCGCTGGTTGGCGTGCGGCCGAACTCGCCGCCCCAGATCACGAGAGTGGAATCGAGCAGACCGCGCGCCTTAAGGTCGGCGAGCAGCGCGCCGACGGCCTTATCGGTTTTAGCGGCTTGGCGCTCGTGATTTTTCTCACAACCCTTATGGCCATCCCAATCGCCCTCGCCCGTGGTGGTGCCCGACCAGACCTGCACAAAACGCACGCCGCGCTCCACCAGCCGCCGCGCCATCAGACAACGCGATCCGAAATCGGAGGTGCGTTCGTCGTCCATGCCGTACATCGCACGCGTGGCTGCCGATTCGCTTGCAAGGTCACTTAATTCGGGGACGGCCATCTGCATTTTGAAGGCAAGTTCGTAGGAGGCGATGCGGGCGGCAAGCTCGGAATCCTCGCGCCGCGTTTGCTGATGTTGCTCGTTGAACCAGCGAAGCTCGTCGAGCATGTCGCGCTGCGCGGCTTCGCCCGATCCATTCGGCCGCTGCGCGTAGAGGATCGGCGAGGAGCCCTTGCGAATAGTGGTGCCCTGATATGTCGCTGGAAGGAAGCCGGAGCTATAGACAGGCGGTCCCGATTTGATGCCGCCTTCAAGCATCACGACAAATGCGGGCAGGTTTTCCGTTTCCGCGCCGAGCCCGTAGGTGACCCACGAACCCACGCTCGGACGGCCTAGGCGCGGCCAGCCGTTGTTCAACCAGTTGAGCGCGGCGGTATGCGTGAAGCCGTCGTGATTCATGCCGCGCAGGACGGCGATGTCGTCGGCATGGCGAGCCAAATGCGGAAAGAGGTCGGAGATGACGACGCCACTTTGCCCGTGCTGCTGGAACTTGCGCCGCGAGGCAAGGATAGGCTGTTCCTTGAAAGTCGAGAATTGCAGCCGCACGTCGCCGAAGCTGTTTGGTACGCGCTGGCCTTCCAGCTTTTCTAGCGCCGGCTTGGGATCGAACGTATCGATGTGACTGGGGCCGCCGTGCATGAACAGCGAGATGATCGACTTCGCAGTGGCGGGCAAGTGTGGCGGCTTGGCCGCGGCCTGCGCGTCTCGAGCCATCATCCATGACGCGGCGACGGAGCCAAATCCGAGCCCGGACTGCTGCAGAAACCGGCGGCGATCGAGATTATTCGACATAAAGAAACTCGTTCAGATTAAACAGAAGCAGACAGAATTGTTCGAGTGGCTGTCGCTGCAAAAACGCTTCGGCGCGGCGGCGCTCTTCCGCGGTTGGCTCGCGTCCGGTGGCGGCGCGGAAGCCGGCGCCAACAGCGTCGCTCTGGCCTTTCAGCTTCGCGGCGAAAGCCTGAGCCGCGCCGCGCACAAAGCCGCTGTTCATCATCGCAAGCGCCTGTGGTGCGACGGTCGACACTTCGCGGCGGGCGCAGCTTTGCGTGGGATCGGGCGCGTCGAAGCTCTGCAGCATCGGAACGGGGAAACTGCGCTTCACGAACAGGTAGACGCTCCGGCGGCGGTGCTCGGCCTCGTCTCCGCTGACAGGCCAATAGTCGGGATCGCGAATTCCTTCTAGCTCTTCCTTGCTTAACGGGACGGCCACTGGCGGGCCGCCGAGCTTGTGATTGATTTGGCCCGAAACGGCCAACACAGCGTCGCGAATCTCTTCCGCCTCCAGCCGACGCCGGTTCATACGCCAAAGATAGACATTGTTGCGGTCGATGGCCCCATCGCTTTCCCTCCACGCCGACGATTGGCGGTAGGTGTCCGATAGCATGATGGCCTTGTGCAGTGCCTTCACGCTCCAACCCTTGTCCATGAATTCCACTGCCAGCCAATCGAGCAACTCGGGATGCGTGGGCGGTTCGCCCTGGCGGCCGAAATCATTGGGAGTTGAAACGATGCCACGGCCGAAGTGGCCTTGCCAGACGCGGTTGACCATTACCCGCGCGGTGAGGGGATGATCTTTCGACGTGAGCCATTCGGCGAGTGCCTTGCGCCGTTGGGGTACGAAGGGGCCGCTCGAAGGTTCCGGAATCGCCGGTCCTTCGTT
>DASRHX010000737.1:0-11019 GCA_035650295.1 Bryobacteraceae bacterium
GCGGCGATTTCAGGTAAACGAACTGGACCAGGAACGTTCGTTCTTGCGCGCCAAAGTTTCCTACTTCGAGGACGAAGAGGAGTTCGCCACAGAGGAATTGCAGGGGAAAGCACGCGAGGTACACGATCGCGTCGAATCCTCCAGCGATCTGCCAACCCAGGGCGGGCTTCTGAGTTTCATGCTGGCCCAGAGTGTGCGCGATCTGGAGATTCGTCAACAACTCCTGATGTCGCGTTCAGAAAGCGAACGCCTTCGCATGCTGATCGAGTTTCTCCCCAAACAGCGCGAACGCGAGCAGTATGTGGTCCATATGAAGGAGATCGTCCAGCGGAATGGGCACGGCAAGCACCGTCCGAAAGATCCGGGAGCGGCCGAAGAGTGACGCAGCTCTCCGTTTTTATCGACGCCGACGATACATTGTGGGAGAACAATGTTTTCTTCGAACGCGCGTTCGACAAGTTCGCGGCCTATCTTAACCACTCCAGAATGGACGCCCGCGAGGTCCGTGCGGTGCTCGACGAAATTGAGCACGTCAACAATCGGATCCACGGTTACGGTTCCGCTAATTTCGCGCGCAACCTGAGGCAATGCTTCGATCAACTCACTGAGCGCGCATGCTGCCAGGCCGACATTGACTGCATTGCGGAAATCGAGTACGAACTATTGCACCATCCCATGGAGTTGATCGAAGGAGTCGAAGAGACGCTCGCCTACCTGAATGAGCGCCACCACTTGACGCTGTGTACCAAGGGCGATCCGAACGAACAACGCTCCAAGCTGGAACGTAGCGGCTTGACTGGTTTTTTTCACCAAGTCGAAGTCGTGAAAGAAAAGGATGTCGCTCTCTATCAGCGGCTCGGCTCGTCACGCGCGTCGGCATGGATGGTCGGCAACTCGCCCAAGTCGGACATCAATCCCGCCCTGGCGGCGGGGCTTTCGGCGGTCTACATTCCTCATACCCACACGTGGCATCTGGAACACGAAGAGGTGCCCCAGGTGCACGAACGGCTATTCGTGATTGACAGTTTCTCCGCGCTTCGCAATCTGTTTTAGCGGCGCTCGTACAGACCGGCGCGGTTTTTATCTTCGTGGCAAGATTTTACAGACCCCCCGGCACACGCCTGCCTGGCTGTGGCATATACTGTGGACGAGTTCGCGAAATGCCGGCCGGTTTTCGCCAGTCATTCGCGTTGGGGAGGTTTCCCATGAATCGATTCCGTTTAACTGCCGCCATCCTTCTCGCGGCTGCCGTTCTCTTTTCGCAGGAACAGCAACAACCAGGCGCCGGCACGGGCGGCGCCGCTCCATCGCCCGGAACCGGAACAACACCGGGCATCGGCACGCCGGGCACTCCCGGCCAAGGCCGGCCAACCAGCCCTTTCCCCGATCAAAGGCAGCAGCAACAGCCCTTCCCTCAGGAAATGCAGCGGCCGATTTTTCTCTCCGGCAAAGTCATGACAGAAGATGGCACGCCTCCACCCGAACCCGCAACCATTGAGCGCATCTGCGGTGGCGGCAACGCACGGCCGGAGGGCTACACCGATTCGAAAGGCCGCTTCAGCTTTGAACTCGGCCGCAACATGGGCGTGATGCAGGACGCCAGCGTGAGCAGCAGCAACGATCCATTCAACCGGGGCAACGATCCGTTCGGCGGACGCGGAGGCGGCCGCATGGGACCCGGCGGGATGGGCGGCGGCATCGCCGAACGCGATTTGATGGGATGCGAGATTCGGGCCAGCCTTCCCGGTTATGTTTCTTCGGTTGTCAATCTCAGCGGCCGGCGGATTATGGACAATCCCGACGTTGGGACCATCCTTTTGAGGCGTATCGCCGGAGTAGAAGGCATGACTTTTTCGATGACATCGGCCATGGCCCCCAAGGATGCCAAGAAGTCCTACGACAAGGCTCGCGACCAGCTCAAAAAGAAGAAGGTGGAAGAAGCGCAGAAGGAACTGGAAAAGGCGGTCGAACTTTATCCGAAGTATGCCGTCGCTTGGTATGAACTGGGCATGATCCACCAGCAGGCCAACCGTAAGGACGAGGCGCGCAAAGCATACGGCGAATCGCTCAAGGCGGACAGCAAGTACATCAACCCCTACCTGCAGATGGCCGTTTTGTCGGCCGGCGAGAACAATTGGAAAGAGGTCGACGAGACCACGGACCGCGTGATTCAACTCAATCCCGTCAATTTTCCGCAGGCATACTTTTTCAATTCGGTAGCGAACTACAACCTGCAGAATTTCGACGACGCCGAGAAAAGCGCGCGCGAAGCGGTAAAGCTCGACGGACAGCACCGCTGGCCAAAGGCGCAACACCTTCTGGGAATCCTGCTTGCAGGCAAGGGTGAAAATCAGGCCGCGATCGACAACATGCGGGGTTACCTGAAATTCAACCCGAACGGTTCCGACAAGCCAGCCGTGGAGAAACAGATCGCTGAGATCGAGGAACGACTCAAAGGCGGCACGGCGCAGGCTCAGCCCAACAATCCGTAGACGCCTCGTCTAGCCCGAATGAGATACGCGCGACTCGCTTGGTTTGCGTGCGGGCGTCTTTGACTCTTCGATATTTACTGTTTCCTCTACCAGGTATAGTGGGCGTCCCTTGCTCTCTTCGTAGATTCGCGCGACATATTCGCCCAAGAGTCCCAGGGCAACCAGCGTGACGCCGGAGAAGATTACTTGCACGGCAATCAACGAAGCCCAGCCTTGGACCGTGGTGTGGAGCACCAAGGCAGCATAAACGGTGTAGCCCAAATAGAGGAAGCCCATACCCGCCGTGGCGAGGCCTAATAACAGACTGGCGCGGAGCGGTAGGGCGGAGAAGGAAGAAATCCCGGTCCAGGCGAACCGCAACATCTTCCAAAATCCATACTTCGTTTCTCCCACCGCGCGTGCGGGACGAGCGAACGGCAGGATCACTTCCTTGAATCCGGTCCAAGCGGCCATACCGCGCAGAAACCGGTGTTGCTCACGCATTGCGCGCAGCGCCGCCAGGGCGCGTGGTCCATACAGCCGGAAATCGCCCACTTCGGGCTGCATCCGCTTGTCTACGAACCGCCGCATAAGACCGTAGAACATCTTCGCAGTGAGAATCTTCACCGTGGATTCACCATCACGGCGGTCCCTCCGCGCCGACACCACCTCGTAGCCTTGCAAGTGTAGCCGCACCATTTCGGGAAGCAGTTCTGGCGGGTCCTGGAGGTCGGCGTCCATCACAACGACGGCGTTCCCGCGAGCAGCATCGAGCCCAGCGGTTATGGCCGCCTGCTGGCCAAAGTTGCGACTAAATCGTATGTAGCGGATGCTCGAATCGCCGGCGGCATATTCCTTCGCAACCGCGCCGGTCTGGTCGGAGCTGCCGTCGTCGACGAGGATAACCTCATAGGCGAATACTTGAGATCCGAGTGCGGCGCGCAATGCGGGAATGAGCAGCCGCAGACTCTGCTCCTCGTTATAGGCGGCCACGACGATGGACAATAGAAACGGTTCCGCGTTCACTAGGACCTTTCCGCGAACACCGCATATTGCCCGCCGACGGGCGCCTTTGCCAGCAAGTTCTCCAACGTGCCAGCAAACTGGTACAGCTTGCGAGGCAGATAGAGAAAATAGCGGTTCTCAATCACATCCAACTGTGCATGCCTGAGGGTTCGAGCCGCTTCCCGGCTCGATAACAAGATGGCCCCATCATCCACTCGCGCCCGGCGCACGATCAACCGTGTCACTGGATTCCACGGATTGTGTTCCATGATACAAACCACGCCGCCGGGACGGAGCACGCGCGCCATCTCCCTTGCCAGTGGCTCCCTGCCTTCACGGCTGACGTGATGAAATACACACACCGCGCTTACAAAATCGAATTCGCCCGCAGCAAAGGGGAGTTGTGTGACGTCCGGCTGATGCACGGCCTTGACGTGAGAGTTAGCCGCCATCCCCCGCGCGGGATCGCAGCCTATCGCGCGCTCGAAGCTCGCTCCTCCAAGACCAAGCAACTCGCCTTTACCGCAGCCGACGTCCAACCAATGCAACCGCGCTGTATCCCGATTTCGCCGCTGAAAAAAAGACCGGACGAGGTCCCATTTACGCTCATGGTAAAAACGGGCGTCACCCGAGAATCCGTCGCGAATGGGATCGCGAAGAAGCTCCTCATACTCCGCTGCATAGCGATCAAATTCGGCCGGCATTCGTTTCGGTCCATTATGGCAAACCGCGGCGGAACGAGTTGAATGTTCAACCGTTGCTGGCCCCGATGCTAGACTATGTGAATCCGGCCCCTCTTTTCTTCTCAGATCACCTGGATCTGCGTTTTATTTTTCTGTCTCTCCGCCGTTCTCGTGTGGCAGATGCGCGCGATGGACCGCACCAACCTCGCCACTACCAACGGCCTGTGGAAATCGGGGCCTGTTCATAAATGGGAGATTAAACACAACGGCCCGATCGATTCCGGTGGGCAAATGTACTATCCGTTGATGGGAAAGCTGTGCGAGTATTCGCCGGATTCCTGGTGGCGCTACGGCGCTAATCTTCCATCGGTCACCTTTCGCGAGATGGCGGCATGGAACTCCGTATTCGGAGCGCTTGCCACTGCCCTTGTATTCGGACTCGTCTGGCGCGTCACCTCCGATGCCATCGTCGCTCTATTGACTGCCTTTTTCCATGCCACCGCAGCCTTTGTTGTTCTCCACACGTTGAATTCGGAGGACATCATGCCCGGCTACTCGATGTTCGTGCTCGCCCTTTATGGTTTCTTCCGCGTGGCGGCAGGTGATTCGCCGCTCTGGATCGCCGTAAATTCGGTAGGACTCGGCGCGGCCACGCTCCTTCATTGGACCCTCGCGCCGCCCGCCATCGCCGGATTGGGGCTTGCCCACCTGGTCTTCCTGTGGGGCAATCCCCGTAGGCGCTGGCGAATCAGCGTCGTCGCGTTGGCCGGTTATCTGTCAGTTCTCAAGGCCTGGACTCTGCTCCTCGCGCCCGGTAGCGGGATCGGATTGTGGCAGGTTCTTTATCCATCGAAGGCCAGCGGAAGCGGCTGGGTAGGATTTCTTCCGTCCAAATTCTTTCTGATGCTCGTTGCCATTCCGAACTATTTCACGGCGGGTTTCAATATGGGCACCTACGAAGGCATCTGGGGACCGGGCCCATATCGCACGCCGCTGCTGATTGGCTATGCATGGCTCTTCGTCTGCCTGTTGGGATTCGCCTATCTCCTCACCCAGAAAGGCCTCTTGCGATTACTGGCGATCTGCTCGGGCGGCGTCTTTCTCATGGGCCAGGCGGAAAATGTCTATTCTCAGCCGCAAGATCCGCAAATGCAGATCCAACCCATGTTCATCGGGGTGGCGGGCTTCCTGGGTATGATTCTGTTCCTCAAGCACAGATTGCCTCGCACCCGTTTCCTGGCGGTGACATTGGCGGTCGTAGCGCCCATTGTGGCGGCCAATTACGCTTACACGCTCCTCCTGATGTCGCGCAGTGGACTGACAGACAGCGAATCGGTCAGAATGCAGGAATCGATCCGGCGCCAGTTTCCACCTAGTTCCGCATTCCTGGTTCTGGTAGGTTTTGAAGCACTAGTGACCTGGGAAACCGCGCTTTATTACGACGGCGACGTCGGCCCGGTGATGCAGCGCAGCGTTCTCTCCGCCACCCCATTCACCTGGGTGCCGCGAGCCGACGGCCCGCGCGCCGCACGATACATGCTTGAACGCATGGAACCGGCCCTTAAAAAGGGAATGCGTCTTTACGCGAATATCCTGTGGAACGAGTCACGAGCGTCGTTTCAACACCGCTTCCTTACCGTCGCTCCACCGGAGGAATCGGGTAGGCTCTATGACGAAATGTTTCCGCTGTACAAGCCAATAAACCGCCAAAGCAGCTACTACGGGGAATTTGTAGAAATCGTTCCGGCAGTCCCTTAAAGGCTACTTCTTCACCACTTCGTCCTTCTCCAGTTTGCCGTCGCGAACGTGAAGTACGCGATGCGCGTGAAGGGCGATGTCCAACTCGTGCGTTACGAGAATGATCGTGTTTCCCTGCGCGTGCAAGCGTTCAAACAGACCCATGATTTCCACGCCGGTGGCCGTGTCCAGGTTTCCGGTGGGCTCGTCGGCGAGCAGAATCGAGGGGTTGTTCACCAATGCTCGCGCAATAGCTACGCGTTGGCGCTGGCCGCCAGAGAGCTCGCTTGGCTTGTGGTGCATGCGCCGTTCGAGGTCCACCTGGCGCAAGCATTCCATGGCACGCGTCTTGCGCGTAGCGGCATCCATACCGGCATAGATGAGCGGCAACTCCACATTGTGCAGTGCGGTAGCACGGGGCAGCAAGTTGAACGTCTGGAAAACGAAGCCGATCTCCTTGTTCCGGATATGCGCCAGATCGTCATCGGTCATCTTCGAAACCAGATTCCCGTTGATAAAATAATCACCCCGCGTTGGAGTGTCCAGGCAGCCAATCAGGTTCATGAGAGTCGACTTACCGGAACCCGAGGGCCCCATGATGGCCACATACTCTCCACGGTGGATTTCGATGTCGATACCGGCCACGGCGTTGATTTCGGTGTCGCCCATGATGTACGTCTTCCACAAATCGTATGTGCGGATGACGATTCCGTCACGGCGCAGTTGTTCGCCACGCTCGGCGCTATTAATTGGTGCGGCTGTGGCCATCTGTATGTGCAAACTCCTCGATCTTTCTGATTGTAGCTGAGAGCGTACGCGATCCCCGGCAGGGCAATAGCGCCTCAGGAAACGGCGCTCCCGAAGCCGCCCAGGTTACCGTGCCGCCCGGACGCGTTCCGGTGCGCGCCCTTAAGTTTCCGCCTTCGCCGGAGCTTTGTTGTCGATTTTCACCTTGGTCTCATTCTTCAGCGTGCGGATTACCTTATAGCTGCCCGTGATGATCTGCTCGCCTTCTTTCAGGCCATTCAACACCTCGATATCCGTAGCGCCGGTAATGCCCGTCTCGACGTTGCGAAACACGGCCTTCTCAGCTTGCACAACGAACACGCCTTGAATCTCTTCCTTGCGCGCTTTCTCGGCCGCCGGATCGGATTTTGCCGCCGCCTGCACGCCGGACTTCGGCGCTTCCAGATCGCCTTTCGTACGCACCGTCAGCGCCTGAATCGGAATGCTGACCACATTCTTCCTGGTCGCCGTCACAACCTTGGCCGTGCACGACAACCCGGGCCGGATTTCCGGCGGCGGATTGTCCAGTGCCACCACCACCTTGAAATCCTTGGCCTCCTGGCTCGAAATTGCACTTTGCGAAGCGGCCAGCCCAGTCGAACGCAGAATGGCGGTATTGCCCATCTCAATGACGTGTCCTTTGAACGTCCGGTTAGGAATGGCGTCGATGGTAATATCGGCGACCTGATCGAGCTTGACGTTTACAACGTCTGTTTCATCCACCTTCACCTCGGCCGTAATCAGCGACATGTCGGCGATGGTCATGATGAGGCTCGATGCGGAATTCTGAATACCCGGCACGACGGTCTCACCCACGCGAACTGGCAGATTGGTCACGATGCCGTCGATAGGCGACACCGACATGGTGCGTTGCAGCACATCCTGCGCGCGGCGCAGTTGCGCCTGGCTCACGGCAATGCGCCGCTGCATCGACGTGAGGTTCGCCGCCGTCTGTAGTTTCTGGGCCCGGAGCTGTGTCACGCGCAATTCGGCTTCGCGCAGGGCTGCTTCGGCCGCCGTCACTTCGATGCGCCTCTGATCGTAGTCCTGCGAAGCGATCAGTTTGGCATCAAACAGCTGTTTCGTGCGGTCGAAATTGATCTTGGCCTTTTCCAGGTCGGCCCTGGAACGGGCCACGGTGGCCTCGGCGGTCCGTATGTTGTCGTCGGCGACTTTTACCGCAGCTTCGGCCGCAGCCGATTCTGCCTCGGTGGAACTCAAAGATGCCCTTTGCGCCGCCACATCGGCTTCGGGCTGGATCGATTCCAGCCTTGCAAGCACCTGCCCTTTCCGGACGTGTTGGCCTTCCACCACTTCGATGCTCACGATGCGCGCGGGCGAAATTGCGTTGGTCCCGATGTTGATGTAATTGCGCGGCTTAATCTCGCCGGACGCGGTCACCAGCGAAGTCAGGTCCTGCCTTCCAGCCTTGCCCGTCTGCACCGTCACGATACCCCGGTTGCGATACTTCATGCCACCGGCAATGCCGCCCGCCAGCACCAGGACTCCCACAATTCCAAGTGTGACTTTCCACTTCGTTTTCAATGCTTTTCTCCCAGAATCTTCAGACGCGCGAAAGCGGGCGAAAGTTCAGGGCTTTCGCACACTTTTGGCTGGAAACTTCATTCTTCAACCCCGCCGTTTACTGCGGCCCTGGGCTCACGTGTGTCACTTGAATGACGGAAAATGCGGCACCCTGCGGGTCCTTCAGCACCGCAAAGCGGCCAACGTTGGGCAGGGTCGTTGGTGGCATACACCAGTCGCCGCCCAGTTCCTTTGCGCGGTCGGCGACGGAATCGCAATCCGCAACGAGAAAATACGGCATCCAGTAAGGAGGCGCGCCGTTTGCTTGTGCACTAAGAGGCAGAATGCCGCCGGCATCCTCACCGCCTACTTTGATGTGAATGTAATTCGACTCCGGGCCCGTGTAGGTCTCCCAGGCAAAGAGCTGGGTGTAAAAATCCCGTGCCTTTTCCGGGTCGGGCGTCGCCAACTCGCTCCAGCACACCGTACCGGGAACACCGGCAATTCCGGAGCCCCTGTGCTTTTTCGGTTGCCAGATGCAGAAGTGAGCGCCGGTAGGATCCTGAAGCGCCGCCATGCGGCCGAGTTCGTATACATCAAATGGATCGACGATCAACTTGGCGCCGAGCGATTGCGCGCGTTCGGCCGAGGAATCCGCGTCGTCCACCTGGATGTATGTTGTCCAATGTGGGGGCACGCCCAAATGCTGTTTCGGGTCGAGTTGATAGCCGCCGGCTACGTCGCGGCCATCCAACCGGAACAAGGTATAGTACATGTCCGGACCCATTGGATTGTCCGCGGCGTCCCAACCGAATAAGTCACCATAAAATCGTTTTGCCGCGGCCTGGTCCGTGGTGCCAAGCTCCAACCAGCAGAAGCTCCCAGGTGGATGCGAATTGATGTGGGGCATAGGGAACCTCCCTGAGAGATTCTAGCGCGATTCCCTTCCCCGATCTTGAACCACTGCTTTGGATTTAAGCGCCTCCATGGTTGACGGCACAGTATCGTTCCCATAACATGAGGGGGAGGATCGACATACCGTTTCGATGAGGAACGCAAATCCAGCGCCGCCAGCCAGCACGACCCCGGAAATTCCGGACAAGCTGTATTTTCGCATTGGTGAGGTCAGCCATTTGGCGGGCGTCGAGCCGTATGTACTTCGCTACTGGGAATCTGAGTTTCCTTCGCTGGTTCCCAAGAAGTCCGGCACAGGTCACCGGCTTTACCGGCGTAAGGACGTGGAGATGGTGCTCGAGTTGAAGCGACTGCTCTACGAGAAGCGTTTCACCATTGAGGGCGCGCGCCTCTATCTCGATCAGAACAAGAAGAAGGCTGCCGTGAAGACCGCCGCAGTTCCGAAGTCGCAGGGCGATCTCTTTGGTCCGCCGCAGCCGGCGGTTTCGGCGCTTACGGGTATCCGTAGCGAACTCGCAGAGATCTTGAAGCTCCTCAGCTGATCATTTACTTCTTGGGTTGCACAGGCGGCGAGGGTTGCGCAGGTGCCGAGGGTGGCGCGGGTACCGAGCCGCCAATAAACCCACCGACGGTGCCCGGTCCCATCGAGGGATTGGAGGGTGTGGTGGTCTGCGAACCAGAACCTAACGTGCTTCCGGTCCCGCCCCTCTGACCGGCCGGTTGGCTGCCTTGCTGGCTACCCTGCTGGTTACTCTGTAACGGACCTCCAGGCTGATTCGTCCCCTGGCTATTCACACCCGCTGCCTGCATTTGGCTTTTCGCTTCTTTGGTCTGGTCATAGACAAACTCCCACTCGTCGTAGCGGGTTCGTTCGTTGTAGATTTTGATGCCAGTGGCCTCGCGCTTGGACGCCACACCGGCAATGCCCGCGCCCAGGCCGCCCTGCGCGACGCCTTGCGCGCCCGGCATTCCGCCGGCGCGAGGAGTCGTCAATATCTGGCGAATCAGATCGGCAGCCGCCGTGGGAACCTGACCGGGGCCCCCGGAAGGAAGGCCGCCTGGTGCACCGGACATTCCGCTGAACGCTCCTGTTGCGCCGCCGGGACGGGGGCCAGGAGTGTTAGGAGTTGTGGGCGAGCTTCCGCCTCCAATAAAACTGCTGGTTCCTCCGGTTTGCGAATTGGAGACGCCGCCCGGCGCCGGAATCGATCCTCCGATAAACCCGCCGACCGAATTCGGAGTCGGATTGTTTCCCTGTTGTTGGCCTTGCTGCTGCGGCTGAATTGGATTGGCGGGCCGGAAACTTGGCATGCCGGGAATCCCCGGCGCGTTGGGAATTACGGGCACCGCGCCAGGTTGACCAGGAGCGGCTGGCACCCCAGTCGGGAGGCCCGGGACGGCGCCAGCCTGTCCAACGGGCTGATTTGGATCCGCCGGCGGCGCATTCGGATCGGCTTGCGCGGCCTCCGCACCGCTCTGGCCGGACGCGATCGCCGGACGGTCGCTGGCCCGTCGCTGCGTGGCCGGATTCTGCGCATTCGGATCGTTCTGATCGCCGGGGTTGTTGATGAAAGGCAGTTCGCCAATGAAGGTCTGCTTGGACTCCTTGCCCTCGCCTTCCTTTTTAGGACCGTACACCTTGGAGTCCGTGAAGACACCGGCAGCATCGGCATGAATCAGCCGCCACTCATCTTCCCCAGTGAAAGGATCTTTGTACCGGCGTCTCAGATAGCGCTTGTCTTGAAATTTTTCGAGCTCATCGATCGATTGCGGGTACTTCTTCACGGTGCGGGCAAACACCTGGATGGCGCGCTGGTATTGTTCGCCGCGGTCAATCAGCAATTGCTCCTTGGAGCGTAGCGCCTGCTGCGCCAGACGAGGCGCTTCGAGGTAGAGCG
>DASRHX010000738.1:0-6184 GCA_035650295.1 Bryobacteraceae bacterium
CGAGGCCGTGGCCGCTTGCAGGTTCGGAAAATAAGATCACTCCGCAGGAGGCGCAAAATGTGCGCGCGTTCGTCTTGTACGTCCAGGTACGAGTCTCTCCTGAAACGACCTTCACCGACGCCTTTGGAAAAAGAGCGCGGGCAACCGAAGGCGAGCCTGCGGATGTGCGGCAATCGTCGCAATGGCAGTAGAGCGAGAGGAGCGCCTCTCCCTTTGCATGAACGGAGCACGCGCCGCACGCGCATTGATACTGTACTTCAGCCAAATTCTCCTGCTGTTCAGCCATGTGGCGTAGTCCCCGATGTGTTCGGTTTAGAAGTAGGGTCAGTAAGTGAACGATATCCGGATACCGGCGGTGAACGGGCGCCCATAGGTTCGCTGAATGGCCGGAATGCCAGGCAGAACCTGCGCGTTGTATTCTTCGTCCAGCACATTGGTGGCGAACAACGTAAATTGCCATGGCGATGAGGGCAGGCTCCACGAAGCGCTCAGATTGAGCACACCATAGGCGTCTTGAACAAAGTTGTTCGCGGCCTCGAACGGGAAATCCGAGGTGTAATAATAATTCCCGTTGAGATCGAGCGTGCCGCCGGAAAAATCCTTGGTGTAGTTCAGGCCGACATTCGCCGTCCATTCAGGCGAACGCTGCATCTGCTTGCCGGCTAAATCCAGGAGTACGTTCGGGAAGGTGCCGGTGCCGGGATCGTAGACGAAGCCCGTGCCGACATAATCGATGTATTCCGAATGGACATAGGCGGCGCCCAGCTTGAGCTGCAGATTGTCGGTCAACAAGGACGTCAGCGCGATTTCCGCGCCATAAATCTCAGCGCTCTTGGCGTTTTCATAGACCGCCAAGCCATCGATGTAGTTGGCGACCTGCAGGTTCGAATAATCATAGTAGAACGCAGCGGTCTCGAGTCGATGCCGCGTTCCGCCGAATTTGTAGCCCATTTCATACGCAGAGATGTCTTCCGGCTCCAACGGTTTCGTCGTGAATGAATTGGGCGTCAACAGGCCGGACTTATAGCCCTCGGAATACGTGAGATAGATATTCGAGTCATCCGTCAGCGCGTAGCTCAGCCCGATGCGCGGCGTGGTGCTGTCGAACTTTGCGTCAAACCACGTGCCCGTGCCCGGAAAGAAGGGCTCAAACCCGGCAAGGATTTGACCGAACGTCCAGATCGCTTCCGGCGTTTCCTCGCTATAGCGCACGCCGGCGATGAGGGACAATCTGTGCGTCAGTCTATAGTTGATGTCGGCGAACACGGCCCAGGATTCGACTTCCGCGCGCGCTGCATAAAAGGTGGCCGAAGGGGCATTGTTGAGGACGATAGTGAAAGGATCGTGCGTCGCGCTGGTGCTGATGTAAAACGCGCCGAGCACATAGTTCAGCCGATCGATATCGCCGGTGAGGTTGAATTCCTGCGTAAACGTCTCGATTTCATTATGGAATGCGCCCTCCTGGATATGGAGCGGCGACCCATCCAGATCGAGCAGGTTGTCGTCGTCTTCCTTGCGGTATTGCGTATAGGAGACCAGGTTCGCAAAGCCGAGATCGAATTTCGAGGTCAGAAAGATTCCATGCATGTCGGACTTGAAGCGCGTGTCGGCCGAATTGTTGGCCTGCCCGTGCGTTGTCGGAACATAAGCGCCAAGCAAAGTGGCGATGGCTGAAGGCATGCCGTTTGCTGGATTGACGATGACATTCGTGGCGTAAGGCCGGCCATCGTCCTGGTTTGCATATTGAACGGCCAGCTTGAACGAAGCGCGGCCGGGCGTCCACAAAGCGGCGGCGCGCAGCGCGTAATTGTCATAGCCGCCCGCAGAGTCATCGCCGTTGTAGATGTTATGGACGAAACCGTCGCTGCTCTCGAACGCGGCGCTGAAATCGAGGGCGAGATCGTCGCTGACACCCATCGAGTCGTAGAGCGCGCCCTCCAGCGTGTTGTCTGTCGAATAGGCGATCCGCGCTTCAAACGCGGGATCGTGCGAGGGCTCGCGCAGCCGCATCAGGATAGCGCCCCCCGTCGCGTTGCGGCCGAACAGGGTGCCTTGCGGCCCCTTCAAAACATCGATGCTCTCGATATTGATGAACAGGGAATCCGTGGACAATTGGCTGGGATTGTAGAAGCCATCCACGTAGGTCGCGACATTGGTGGAGAACCCGGTCCCCGCCACCGCCGTGCCGACGCCGCGAATGGTGGGCTGCACGAAGCCGCCCGAATAATCCACGCGCATGGCCGGCACCAATTGGGTGAGGCCGGCGACGCTGCTGATATTCGAAGCCCTCAGCGCATCGGCCTGCACCGCCGAAACGGTCGCGGGCACATCGACAAGGGATTGTTCGCGCTTCTGCGCGGTGACGACCACTTCCTCCAACTCACGCGCTGGCCCTTCGGCGGCCGTTTGCTGAGCCAGAGTGATCGCTGGAAGGAGCGCGAAACTCCCGCAAAGAATCGCTGACGTCGGAACGAAACTGCTGGTGAATTTCATCGTTGTGAATCCTCTCTCCGGCCGCACTTGATCGTGTGCTCTTTGTGAGACGCTTAGCGCTTTATTACTTTTCCGGCAGCGAATGTGCGCGCCGTGACCTACGATAAGGTGGTCGTCTGCCAGCCATCAACTAGCAGTTCTGTTGATGCTTCGCAGTGTGGCCCTCGGATCAGCGACGCGAGGAAGAGACGATTGCGAGCCGAACGGAATCACGCGAGGGCTTCGGCAAACTTCGCCTCGACCCGCAGATAGCTGGCCCGCCCGCCCGGCACCCGCGAAAAACGGCCTTTCCACTCCGGGCTCGCCAACACGCGTGGGAGCACGTCGTTGCGCTGGGCGAGGTCCCGCCATCGAATGATCCACGTGATGTTGGCAGTGCCGAGTGTGTCCTGCGGTACACCACTGACTTCTGGCGCATCGTGCGTACTCACCCAGAACCCTGCCACATCGAGGTGCTGGGTAAGATAAGGAATGGCCTCGGCCTTTGCCCATTCTTTGTATGCCGCAAACAGCGCAGGATTGAAATGGTAGTTGCGGATCTCGAACAGCATGCGGTCTCTCCCGCGGTTGAAGTGTGTAACGGCGCCCGAACAAGATCCGCTTATCGGTTGTGTTCGTGCGTGGTGGATAAACGCTGTTGAACCGGACCGCGCGGAGCGAGGCGAAGCCTATGGGGATTGAATCGCTGTTCTGCCCTGCTCCGTCAGGCCGGGGTAAGCTCGCTCAGCAGCCGGCCGGTCTGCATTTCGCCCTTCAGCGTCGAACGCTTGATGATGCGCGTGTCGCCGATGGGGTAACCCATCGCCCAGTGCATGGTGCGGCGATTGTCCCAAAGCAGCATGTCGTCCATCGACCATTGTTGACGGAAGCTGAACTGCGGCTGCATGGCATGGCTGGCGATCGTTTCATAGAACGCATCGCCTTGCTCCTTGGCCATGCCGTACATGCCGTTGTACCCGGCCGGTGACATCAGCAGCGACGGACGCCCGGTGACGGGATGGTGAACCACCATTGGATGGACGACCGGCGGCCAGTCGGGCACGTCCAACTCGACATAGTCCGCTTCGTCGTCGGTCGCGAACCGCGTTTTGATATCGCGCATTCCCCACAGCGGATCGGGCACCTCGCGATAGACCTGGATCGTCTGTCGTTGCTGGCACAGCTGCTTCAAATCGTCGGGCAAGGCGGCATAGGCCTTTTCGAGATCGACGAAGACGGTATCGCCGCCGCTGCGCGGCAGCTTCGTCATGCGTAGCAAGGCGCCCTTGGCAATGGAAGGCGTGTAGTAGCTATCCTGGTGGAAGTAGAGGAAGCCGTACCGCAGTTCACCTTCGAACCATACTGCCCGGCCCTTGGTCTCAGGCGCCGCGCCAAGCGCGATCAGCTCCGGTTCATCCGGCAGGCGGATCGCTGGATTGACATGCTGCTGAAGCTCGCCGAACACCCTCGACAGGCGCAGATGCTTTTCGCTGGTGTCGCCGAGTTTCGGGAAGACCAGGACGGCATATTCGTACCATGCCTGCCTGAGATCCTCCGCAACGTCGTCGGAGATTTCTCTCGACAAGTCCAGGTCCGTGACGCGAGCCCCGATAGTGCCCGTCTCCTCGATGAAGAACCCTCGTCTTGGTGTCGACATCTTCCTGCTCGACTGTGTCGATTGGTCCACCCGAGCTACATCTTCGTGCTTAGCGTAATGCCGTAGGTGCGCGGCGCGGCCGGGACGCGAAAGATTCCCGGGCCACTTTCAAACAGCTGCGTCGAATAGTCCTTGTCGAAAAGATTATCGCCCCAGAATCTGATGCCGATCTTTTCGTCCCTCGACGTCCAGCCGATCCCCACGCTGACCAGCGTATGGCTCGAATTTGCGAAGAGATTGGACGGGCCGGTGAATTGATCGTCGACGTAGCGCACGGAGCCATCCAGCTGGACGTCGCCGCCGATCAGCGGCCTGGCATAGATAAAGCCAAGCGAACCTGAGATCTCGGGAGCATAGGGAAGCTTATTGCCACTCGCATCTTGACCACCGACAGTAACCGCACCGCCGCTCGGCGCAGGGCGAGGTACAAAGAAGGTAGCGTTGCCGAACTCGTCGAACTCGGTATCCAGATATTCGAACGCACCCGTGAATTGGAGCCGGTCGGTCACGTGGACTGCAGCATCGAGGTCGACCCCCTGGATGGTCGCGCTGGCGGCATTGCTGACGGCCGAACCGCCCGCCGTCACGGTGCTGAATTGAATGTCTTTGAACTTGTAGAGGAACAGCGCTGGATTGATCCGGAGTCTGCCATTCAGGAACTCCATCTTGAGTCCTGTCTCGTAGGCATCCAGCTCTTCCGGCTCATAGGCCGGCAGGTTGGTCAGCGTGACCAACGTGAAGCCGCCGCTCTTCAGGCCACGGTTCCACGACACATAAGCCATCACATCGTCGTTGAACTTGTGGTCCACGGCGAGGCGCCAGGTCCATCCACTCGAGTCCTGGCTGCCCGGGTTGAATGGCAAGCGCGTGGGATTGGGATCCGCGCCGATCAGAGTGTAAAGGTTGTCAGGAAGCTTCTCCGTCTCATGCGTGTAGCGCAAACCGGTGGTCAAGTTGGTGTTATCGGTGAGCTTGTAGTTTACTTGCCCGAAGCCCGCGATCGATTCCGCCTTCTGCTCGCGGTAATAGCGGATTTGCCCGGCCGCGCCAGCGACGGAGCCGGTCAGGTCGAGCGGCGTGAAGCCTGCCAGCGCATTGTAGTAGTAGGCACCGACGACCCATGTGAGCGGCCCGCCCTCCTGCGACAACAGCTGCATCTCCTGTGAGAAGTTGTGGTACCCGATGTCCTGCGTTGCAATCACTACACTGAGTGGCGTTGCATCCTGATCAAAGCGGATCAACGGCCGCACATCATGATAGGAGGTGATCGAGGTCAGGTTCGCAAAGTCGCCGAGGCTCTGCTCGAACCGCAGATAGCCCAGATAGGACTCGAAATCCATTGAATTCTGGCTGTTCGCTCGGCTCTCAAATCGGCCGTAGGCACTGCCATCCACGCCGTCGAGGGCGCGCGTGCCGTCGATCGGGATGTAGTCCAGCCCGCTGTCCCGTACCTTCCTGTACTGGAAGAAACCGGTGATCGTGGTGTCTTCAGTGGGTTGATAGGCGGCCTTGGCGCGAACCGAGAGGTCGTCACGAAAGAACGCATCCGCGTTTCTGACCGAGTTGAAGCCAAACGATTCGCCCTGCTCCCTGAAGTCGACCGCGAGCGATGCACCCAGATTGGAAGCAACATGGCCATTGCCGTAGAAGCTCCCGGTGATCGTCTCGTAATTGCCATAGCCAAGCGATGCGTCAAGCGACGGCGCGGCGAGCGGATCGCGGGTGACGGCCTGGATGACGCCGCCGGTCGTGTTGCGGCCGAACAATGTGCCCTGCGGTCCCCGCAGCACCTCGACCCGCTCGAGATTCGCCAGCGACAGCGAACCATAGGTGGTGTAGACATAGACGCCGTCGATATAGGAGGCGACGGACTGCTCCGAGTTGACGGTGGTGCTCGATGTGCCGACGCCACGGAGAAAATATTGCGAGCTGTTGGTCTTGGTAATCGACAGGCCCGGCACCAGGCCGGACAGGAATTGAGCGTCGGCTACGGCCGCGGATTGCAGCGCTTGACTCGACAACACGTTGACGGCGATAGGAACGTCCTGCAACCGT
>DASRHX010000739.1:0-21558 GCA_035650295.1 Bryobacteraceae bacterium
AGGCTGGCATCCCAGGCGTTGGGCGTGCTGCTTATCTGCCAGTTCGCTTGCCGCTGCAGCGCCACCTCGCCATCGAACAAGCGCAATTCGGCGATGCTCCAATGGCCGGGATCCACTCGCGGCCGGTCGAGGATGAACCCAGGTTCCGAACGCGTGAAGCGTTTGGATTCCAAGCCAGTTTCGAGAACGATACGAACGACGTCTAGCGGCTGCGGATCGATCTGGAAAATCAGCCGCTCGGTAGGCTGCAGCGCCGGAGTGACGGGTGTCCAGAGAATTTCCGCCAAGCGTTCGTTCGCGGCAGAAAGATGATGCGTGCGAATTTCGGCGGAAGTATACGCTTCCATGACCCAGGCCAGTGCGAGCACTTCCTCCCCCGGAGCAACGTGCCGCTCCACCAATCGCGCCACGTCGTAGACGGGATCGAGACGGCGCAATGCTTCCTGCTCCGGCTCGATGCGGAGCGCGGCGCGAATTGGGATGGAATCGAGCATTGCCACACCAGGGGTGGCATATTTTCTGGCTACTGGCGGTAACACGGTGACAACATGGACGGCCACGACAGCGAGCATGATGCGCGGCCATTGCCGCAGAGCCAAAGCGATCGCCAGGCACCACAGAGGCAGAGCCGGTATGAGGAACCTGGTTCCCATGTTAGCGGCGAAGGGAATACTCAGAACCAGAGCGGCAAGGACGATGCGCCGTCCTAGAGGATGGCGCAAGGACAAAAGCGCGACCGGGAGGATCAGAAATACGGGCCCGAAGAAGCCCTGCAGGATGCCACCGCGAACCGTGGCTTCCCAAGGCAGATCCCAATATCCGGCCAAGCCGGGATACTTGTGCATCATGCCGCGAGCCATCTGTTCAAAGGAAATGTGAACAAACGGGTTGGGAAAGACCGAATTGAGGAACGGAAAGACTGGGTTGCCGCGAGTGTTCCAGTTCCACCAGAGGTACGGCCCGGCCACTACTGCAGCCACGACTATGACAGAGAGAAGCCCTCGCACGAACGATTGACGGCCACGATAGCCATAGAACGCAGCAGCGCCCAGTGCGTAGAGAAGCACGACGAGACCGGTATATTTGACGGCAAAGCAAAAACCAGCCAGAAGTCCGATCAAAGCCAGGAGGCGTGGATTGAAGCTTTGCCGCCAGATCTCGATCAGCCAGAAAGTACCAAAAGCCATCGCCGCAAGTGCGGCATCTACGTAGGCCGTGGTGCCGTTCATTGCCACTACCGGGCCGAGAAACAGGAGAAGACTTGCCGTCATCCCAACTGTGGCGAAACCGGATCGTGCGGCGAACAGGAACATGCTCGCAGCCAAGACAACGAAGAAGAAATAGTGCACCAGAGCAGCGGCGGAGTGCTTACCAAACGCGAAGGCGAAAAGGAACAGCATCTCCATGCCCTTGGGAAAGCCCGCATAAAGATTTTCAGGTGTGCTGGCAAAGCCATGCTCCCGGATGAATCGTGAAACAAACCCCAGATGATATGTGGCGCCGTCGGGGCTGGCTTCCGGTTTGAGCGCGTGAAGAAAGTAATACGTGGCGAACAGAGTGAACAGGCACGCATACAATACGAACAAACGGCCATGGGCATCATGGATGCCGCGAAGATCAATGACTGGGCGCCGGTCGCCCGGGGACCGCGTCGCGAAATGCCAGCCGAAGGCTGCGATCGCAACGATCAGAAAAACTTGCCAGTACGCCAGCCGGAAGACGCATATCCAAAATACGCAGGTGCTCAGACATGCGCCCCCGATCAGAGGCGCGAGTAGCAGCGTCTCAACATCCGGATTTCGCCGCGATGAGTCAACGGACGAGCACACTCGCAGTATTGCGCGGCCGAATGCCATGCAAGTCAGAGCGGTCAGTACCGCACCGAACAGGATGGCAATCACGTCCATGAGTACGTCACCGAGGATCTCACTTCCGTTCGCGCGCTAAAGAGTACCGGCTGAGACTGCTTCCAGCAATGTACGCGGAATCGGCCATTTGCCGGTAACAAGCTTGCCTTGGGCTTCAAACGTACCGGAAGTGAGGACACCGCTGAGGTCTTCGGGACTTGCCTTCTGGCCACTTCGCGCAATCATTTTGGTAAGAACCTCGGTCAGGGAGCGCAGGCGCTCGCGGACCTCTTGCGCTTGCTGGTCGGTTGGGCATTCGGCGTAGAGATTTGCGGAAAAGCCAGTGGCCCCCGCATCCACCGCAAGGGTAACGCGCTCAGTCCCGGAGAGCGCAGAGGCGAAGGCCTTGACCCCATCTGGCAATTGACCGCCTGCACTGAGAAGTGGTCCCGGTAGACTCACCCAGAAGGGTGCGCTCGGAATTTCAATGCCGGATTGCGGGCGGTCGGCGGGCATAAGCGTGTACGCCGCTCGCGGAGCGTAGCCAACGGCAAGCGCGAGCACATCGCTCGCCGCTGCAAAAAACGAAATGTTCTTGTTGGGAGAGTTGCCCCTGACGGAGCAGAATCCATTGACGCACTTACCGCCGTGAGCAGTCGCGTAACGGTTAAGCTGCGGCCAGTTGAATCGACCCTTGAGGAGGAAGTATTTATGTTCGGAATCGAAGGCGGCGGCGATATAGTCCAGGTCTTCGCGGTAGTCGAATGAAGCCTCACGGACGAAGTTCTGGTAGTCGAGCTCCTCCGCGCCGCGGGACCCGGCAATGAGACCCAGCACGCCGGCGGTTCGCAGCACTTTCACGTCGACCGCCGCTACAACCGCGCGGTCCGCGGGAAGCCTGGCGAGGAGTTGCGACAGATTGGTGATGGAGCGAGACTCCCGGTAGTACAAGAAACCAAGGACAAGCCCGCAGCCCAGCATGACGAAGAGGATAAGTTGCCACAGCCGGTACGATTTCCGCACAGGGAATTCCGATCAGGCCGAAACCAACTCCTGCGAGATGCGTTGACCGCGCCAAAGATCGAGATAGGGGCCGAGGTCACGCATCATTTGAGAGAACTGTTCGAGAGTAAGCGATTGAGCACCGTCGCTGACTGCCTTTTCGGGGCAAGGATGCGCTTCGACGATAATCCCGTCCGCGCCAATGGCCACACCCGCGCGGCAGAGTGGAGGCACAAGGTTCCGTTTACCGGTTGCGTGACTGGGATCGAGAATCACGGGCAGGTGCGTGAGCTCTTGTAGAACGGGCACGGCTACAATGTCGCAGGTGTTACGCGTGATCGTCTCAAACGTCCGAATACCACGCTCGCACAGCATCACGTCACGGTTGCCGTGAGCGACGATGTATTCCGCCGACATGAGCAGCTCTTTGATGGTGGAGCTGAGGCCGCGCTTCAACAGCACCGGGCGCGCCGCTTTGCCGAGCCCCTTGAGAAGCGCGAAGTTCTGCATGTTGCGGGCGCCAATCTGGAGAACGTCCGCGTATTCGGCCACGAGTTCCACGTCCTTATCGCTCATGACCTCGGTGATGATGCCGAGCCCGGTGGCGTTGCCTGCCTTGCGAAGCAATTTGAGACCTTCTTCTTCCATTCCCTGGAAGTCGTAGGGAGATGTACGTGGCTTAAAGGCGCCCCCGCGCAACATCCGCGCGCCGGCCTTAGCGACCGATTCGGCGGAGGTCATGATCTGGTGTTCGCTCTCGACCGAACAGGGTCCCGCCATCATGATGAACTCGTCGCCGCCGATCTCGAAGTCGCGAACGCGAATACGCGTTTTCGCACTCTTGTATTCGCGGCTGACAAACTTGTAGGGCGCGGTGATTCGCATTGCTCTCTCCACTTGAGGCAGAGCCTCTAACGATTCCAGGCAAGCCGAAGTATCGCCGACGCCAATTGCCGCGATCACTACGCGCTCCACTCCTTCGATGGTATGGATCTTGTAGCCAAAGTCCTCGATTCGCTGGCAGACAGATTTAATTTCCTCAGGCGAGGAATGAGGTTTCATCGAGATGATCATGGCTCTCCTTACGGAGTCAAACAAAAAACCCACTCATCCAGAGTGGGTTGGGTTGCTGACTTCAAGTTACGTCTGCCCGCACCACTCGCCCGCGCTTGGTTAGCACCAAAATCGATACGCGAACGAGGGAACGAACAACATGAAACTGAAAGTGTATCGAAAATGGCCTTGCGGCGCAATAGGCAATGCTGGCGCAGCTCGCTTAATTCCCGCTTCGGCGGTGCATTAAGTCATACTATTGCAGCAATTTCGGAGCCTCAAGAGCAACCACCTCACCCTGGGTAACATCGGATGCCACTGCCACCTGAAAGTGGTTCATTGCCGCGACGCTCACGGAGCGCCATCGCCAACCATTATTGCTGCGTACGAATACGTGATTGTCGTTAAGGGACGAGAAGAGTGCCTCGCGTGGAATCAGGATTGCACCTGGTAGCGAGGCGATTGCGACATCGGCCGTGACCGTATAGTTAGGCATCAATCTTGGATCGGTACCTAGAACTCTGAGCCGGAGAGGAATGTTTCGCACGTACTCGGCGCGTGCTCCGCCCGATTGCGCAAGCGAGCCAATTCGCATTACTTCGGCAGGCATCGATAGATCCGGGAAAGCCTCAGCATGCAACGTGGCGGCGAGTCCCGGACGAATCAGATGGATATCGGCCTGATTCAATGCGGCTTCGACGATGAGCTGAGATGTGTCATGGATATCGCCGATCACCGCTCCTGGCGTGAGATCGTCACCTGCCTGAATGTCTTTGTATTCGCCGCCGCGGCGAACACGCTGCGGCACAAACACGCCGCTGATCGGGGCCAGAATTCTCATGCGGTCGTTATTGCGTTGCGACCTGTGGAGATCCAACTGCTCTTCCTGAAGTTCCAATTCCTGGCGGCGGTTGGCGGCAGTCTCCGAGATGTCGAAGAAGCGCGATTCGGCGCGGAGTTGTTTGAGCCGTGCCTCGGCCTCTTCCAGGTTTAGCTTGTATTGCTCGGAGACAATGGCGCTGCGCACCGCAATCGTACGAAGGTCCAGGCGCGCCTTGCTTACGGCGCCTTCGGCGGCAAGAATGCGCTGATCGTAGGCCTTACGGTTAACTGTGAGGTTGGTTCGAACGGTTTCCAACGCCAGTTCCCTGCTCCGTACGTCGGCGGCTAGGTCATCCAGGCGTAGCTCCATGAATTGCCGGTCGAACTCGGCTACCAGATCGCCGGCTTTGACTTTCGTCCCTGGTGAAATTAGGTATTTAAGAGTGAGACGAAAATCGCCTTGAGTCGAACTGCGCGATCGCCTTCCGGTCAGCCGGGGAGTGACAAGGCTAGCCGCGCTTCCAGCGACAGTCATTCCGGTGATGCGAAGAGTTCGCCTCAGGGTTCCCTTCGCTGCGGTAGCGGTCCGGATGGCTGCGGCAGGCTGCGGGGCGGATCGGCGAGTACGCGTGTAAGCCTCGTATGCTAAAGCGATTCCGATTAGAGCGAATAAAAAGAGAATACCGAACGACGGTAAGGGAGGAGTGGGAAGCCTCTGAGGTGGGGGCGACGAGATGGGGATGCTGGTGCGGAAGCAAGTGTCGACGCGGGCATTGCGGTAGTTCAACCACTTGAGAAATCTTCTCTGATGAGAAGATTTCTTATCTGGGGAGACGTTTCCCGTCCGCCATTGGTGTCAGGCTGCCGGCAATTTATTGATTTTCCTATATCTGGTATCGTGGCGGAACGCTAGCCCTTCTGCAGCCCTTCTGCAGTACCGTTAGGCTGGGGCGCATGAGCTTGGTGAGGTCGTTAGCCTCGGTGAGGAACATCTGGACCTGCATCGCTTCGCCTCTGGACAGGAAGGGGACAACAGTCCAGTTGTGCCGGCCCATACTGCGAGTGGTGAAATTCCTGCCGTAAACGACGGTGGGCACACTGAGCCACATGGTGCCAACTTGATCGTCGATGGAGGTCTTCAGGTTGCCGATGATCATGTTGGCGACTTCGCCGACGACGTCGAGAACGTCGTTGTCAACTGACCCGTACTCGGACATCAGCATGTCGCTGGCGAGCCTGCATGCCAGGGCGTGTGTACAGCAAAAACTGCCAGTGCCAACAAGCGGACCTGTCAGTCCGACAAGAGCGACAACACCCTCGGTGGGCCCGACTCCCCCATCCTCGGTTCGGGCCACCCCGGGAATCGCCTCGTTGCCCAGCATTGTCGAGAAGACCTCCCTTGTGGCTGCGGTGATGCGCACAACAAGGTCTTCGTGTGTGATCAACAATTTCATTCCGAATCTCCCTCCCAGGAGCGGATGGCGCGTCTCGTACGGGGAATGCTGAAGGGCATGAACTCAAAAAGCGACTCGACGGAGCGCCGCTCAGCTCAGATGATCCCCACCAGCTTCTCTTTGATCTGTTCGGCTGTGAACGGCTTGCGAACATAACCTGCGGCGCCCAGATTTACAGCCTCCAGGACCTTTGCTTGGCCGCCCTCGGTGGTGATCATCACCACGGGCACGTTCTTCAATGTATCGTTGCTCTTGAGTTTGCCTAGGAACTCCAGGCCATCCATGTTCGGCATGTTGATGTCGGAGAGGATGAGCCCGACTTTCTCCTCAGTCAGTTTGGCCAGCGCTTCCACGCCGTCTCCTGCTTCGTGAACCCTGCCGAGCGGCACTTCGGCCTGCAATAGAACTCGTTGCAAGATTTTGCGGATGGCCGCTGAATCGTCCACGATCAGAATATCTACCGCCATTTGCTCTCCCTCATCGTCCGGAACTCTCCTGAAGTCTCATCGACGTTGGAGCCGGTGCTTTGAGGGAAATGTGAACAACTGGCAAAAGTGCGCGGACGGCGGCGCTGACGGCTCCTATATGGCTGCAAGGATGGATTGAGTGACGGCGCCAGTAGTCGAGTTACCGCCCAGATCGGGCGTCCTCTCCAAGCGGGCTGCGAGCGTCTGCACCACCGCCCTGTGGATGGCGGACGCGGCCTCCGCTTGGCCCAGATGGTCGAGCATCATAGAGGCTGAAAACAGGGTCGCCATGGGATTCGCGATCCCCTTGCCCAAAATGTCGGGCGCCGTTCCATGCACGGGCTCAAACATCGACGGGAACCGGCGTGTGGGGTCGAGATTCGCACTGGCGGCCAAACCAATGCTACCCGTGACAATCGCCGAAAGATCGCTCAGGATGTCGCCGAAGAGATTGGAGGCAACGACAACGTCAAAGGTATGCGGACGCCGTACGAAGTTCATCGCTGCCGCATCGACCAAGAGCGACTCCGTGGAGATGTCAGGGAACTCCGAAGCCACGTGCTTAAAAGTACGGTCCCACAGCACCATGCTGAAGCCCTGCGCATTGGACTTCGTAATCGAGGCGACGCGCTTCCGGCCATTGCGGCGGCGCGCGAGTTCAAAGGCGTGACGGATGACCCGTTCGCAGCCGCGGCGCGTGAAAACCGATGTCTGCACGGCAACCTCTTCGGGTTGATGGTGATAGAGAAAGCCGCCAATCTGGGCATACTCACCTTCGGTATTTTCACGCACAACCACCATGTCGATTTCGCCCGGCGCGCGGCCGGCCAGCGGTGAATCGACACCATCGAAGAGGATGGCGGGACGAACGTTGGCGAATTGGTCGAAACCGCGTCGGATGGGTAGCAGCAAACCGTTCAAGGTGACGTTGTCGGGTAGGTCAACGTGGCCGACGGCGCCGAGCAGGATGGCGTCGTGGACGGCGAGTTGATCCAGAGCGTTGGGCGGCATCATGGCGCCGTGCTGAAAGTAGTATTCAGCTCCCCAGTCGAAATGGGCAAATTCGAAGTGCAGGCCAAATTTCTGCCCCGTTGCGCGGAGGACTTCCAAAGTGGGCGGAATCACCTCCTGGCCAATGCCGTCTCCTGGAATCACCGCGATGCTGAAGTTGCGCATAGAAAAGGCCATCGTAGCAAACGCTCACCGCGTTCAATAGAAGAGCGGGCCGCGCGAGGGCCGATGTACACTAACGATTTCATGCCCAAAAAATCACCTTTTTCACTTGAGGGGAAGACCGCCCTCGTTGCCGGCGCAAGCCGTGGAATTGGCCTGGCGATCGCAAAAGAGATCGCTGCCGCGGGCGCGCATACGATTCTGGCTGCGCGGTCCGTCGACAAATTGCAGCAAGAAGTGGACACACTCAAGGCGCAAGGACTGTCGGCAGCCGCCCACACCCTGGATGTTTCTTCAAACGAGAAAGTCGACGAAGCTTGCGCCGATATGCCGGAGCTCGACATTCTGATCAACGTCGCCGGCACCAACGTGCGCAAGCGATTCGAAGACTACACGCCGGAAGAGTACAACCTGATTTTGCAAACGAACCTGCACGGCATCGTCCGGCTAACGCAGGTATTGGGCAAGCGAATGGTGGATCGTGGCAAAGGCGGCAAGATCGTGATGATTGGTTCGCTCACGTCGCTGATCGCGTTTCCATTTTTGTCGCCCTATGCAATTACCAAAAGCGGATTGTGGGGCTTGACGCGCGTGCTTGCGGCCGAGTGGGGCAAGTCCGACATTCAAGTGAACTGTATTGCGCCGGGTTTCATTGAGACGGATCTGAATCGCGAAATGTGGAAGCCACAATTCATGCGCGATTGGCTACGTTCGGGACAGGCCAACCCGCGTTTGGGAACTCCCGAAGACATCGCGCCACTGGCCGTGTTTCTCAGCTCCCCGGGATCCAATTACGTGACCGGACAGTGTATTGCCGTCGACGGCGGCTTTACCACCACCGGCATTTGGCCGTTTGAACCGGCGAAGTAGAATGTTCGCGAGGCGCGATCTTCTGGCGATGCTCGGCGCAAAGGCGCTCGCAGCGCAACAGCGGACGCCGTCCAGCCCCCCTGAGCCCACCGTCGATTTCATCTGTCCGATGGACCGCGACGTCAAACAGCGTGGTCCTGGGAAGTGCCCACGCTGTGGGATGAAGCTAACCGCGAACCTACCCGAACACGTCGAATATGGATTCGACGTGGTGACCGCTCCACGCTTGGTGCGTGCCGGCGCGGAGACTACGTTCGAATTCCGGATTCTCGACCCGAAGACGAGAAAACCGGTGAGAGAGTTTGAGGTGATGCACGAGAAGCTTTTTCACCTGTTTCTTGTGTCAAGCGACCTCGAGTACTTCGCCCACCAGCATCCCGTTTTTTTGCCGGACGGCCGCTTTCAATTTCGAACGACACTTCCCCGCCCCGGCGTCTACCGTGTGGTAGCGGACTGTTATCCGAAGGGTGGCACCCCTCAGTTCCTGACGCGGACGTTAATCACGGCTGATGCGCCGGAGAGCTCTTTCGCGGAACGCGCCGCGCTTGCGGCAACGCCTCTGAAACAGAAGGCGGCGAATCTGGAGATTGAGCTGACGATGCAGCCGGCACAGCCCCTAGCGGGATTGGAGACCATTTTGTTCTTCACGCTGCGGCCGCGCGAAGGCTTGGAGCAATATCTCGCTGCGTGGGGCCACATGCTGGTTGCAAGCGACGATCTGCTGGACTTGATTCACGACCACCCGTTGTATTCATACCCAGAGGAGCCCGTGCGGCCTCAGGTGCAGTTCAATGTCTTATTCCCCCGTCCCCGCACGTATCGGGTTTGGGCGCAGTTTCAGCGGCACGGCGTCGTGAATACGGTTGGGTTCAACGTGCCGGTTAGGGAGTTGGGGTGATCACCAGGCGTGGGTTCGTTTCGTTGCTGGCGGTGGCGACGCGCGGGCAAGACGAGCTGCGGGCGTTGTACGACGCGCATGACTGGTTCGCGCTGGCGCGACGGGTAACGGCGTCGTCTCCTTTACAAAAGAAAGGGGCTGTGGCGGCGGCGTTTCACCGGTTCGGCGAGGCGGAGAAGCTGTTGCGGCGAAGCGCGCGCGACGGCGGGGACGAGACGGCGGAAGCGCATGGGCATCTCATCAATCTTTATGCGCGCGCGGGGATGTGGCGAAAGGCGTATGGGAGCGTGCGGGCGGCCCAGAAGGCGGCTCCGGACAGGGCAGACCTGCAGAATGCGGAGGCGTTTTATGGAGCGCTGGCGCGGCATCCGGACCAGAAGGCCCGGCGAGTGCGGCCGGTGAAGCTCACGATGTCAAAGGAGGGGGAAGGCCTGTTCCTGCCCATCGCGATCAACGGCAAGGTTGCTCGCTACTTCTGGGACACCGGCGCGAACTTTTCGGTGACAACAGAGTCGGAGGCGAGGCGGCTGGGAATGATCGTCGAGGATTCTGTGGCAAAGGTCTCGAATTCCACAGGCGGCAGCATCGGGTTGCGCATTGCGATGGCACGCGAGATCGACGTCGGCGGTATTCCGATCTCTCATGTTCCCTTCCTCGTTTTCGGCGATGATCAGCAGCCGTTTAACGAGATGGAGCAGGAAGAGCGTGGCGGAATTGGATTGCCCGTGCAGTTAGCGCTGCGGTCGATGCGATGGACATCGAAGGGCGAGTTTGAGCTTGCCTTCGTCGGCGCACAGGTGGGCGAACCGAATCTCTGCTTCGATGGCCTCATGCCGGTGACGAAGTTGGGCGTGGAGGGCGAGGAGGTTTTGGTCCAACTCGATACCGGCGCGACGACAACTGATTTATGGCCGCCCTTTGCGAAACGATTCGCGGGCGCCATCAAAGCAGGCAAGCGCGAAAAGCGCCGAGTGGGTGGCGTAGGTCAGAACATTGAGGTGGAATCGATCGTCGTGGACCAATTGCCCGTGCGAATGGGAGGCAAAGCGCTCACTTTGAAGCCTGCCGAGATCCACATGGAGAAAACCGACGGAGCGTCCCTGCGTTACTATGGCCGCGTTGGGATGGATCTGCTGCGGCAGAGCGAACGGGTTTCGATCGACTTCCGGACGATGCAGTTGACGCTCGAGTAGCTATTCGATCCAGCCAAGTTTGCGAAGCCCGGCGGCCGGCTCCTTCTCATCAAAGGCGATGAACGCTTCCTTTTGATGACCGTGCTCAAGCGCAACGGCATAAGGGGGATCGTTGAACTTGAAGATCGCGCGCAGCGCGGCCGAATCCGACGTAACTGGCGCCTTCAGACCCGTGTCGTTGAGAAATTGCGATGCAAACTCAGGCACTCGCGTGGGAACAACGACTACCTTGGTATCTTTCCAGGTGTACTTCGTCATGCGCTGCGCGGCTTCAAAGCAGTGCATGCATTCCGGGTCGAAGAAATAGAGGAGAACGCGGCCATGCCGGAGTGAATAGGGCTTTCCATCGACCGTGACCGTCTCGGGCGCGGCCAGCCCGCTCTGCTGAAACACCGCGAAGCCGTAGCTGGCGCCGGCAAAAACAAAAATTGCAGCCAGAACGAGGACAGCGCTCTTGAGGCTATGCGGCGGTGAGCCCCAGCGCCATGCGAAGAAGGCGCCTAACAACATCAGGGCGTCGCCAACAAAGAAACCTGGGCCAATACTGCGCTTGAGCCATGGGAAACAGGAGCAATCCTCACCACGAAGTACGTTGTAGTAAGCCGCGACATAGATCATGAAGACGACCAGGAGCACTCCGGCAAGCAGTGCGCCCCAGCGGCGAAAGCGAGGTACTAATAGCAAGGCGGCGGCAAATGTCTCTGCCGCGCCGACACCAAGCGCGAGCGCAACGCTGAACTGCGCGGGCAATTGCATCTGCACGATACGGGCCGCCCAACCGAGGGGATCGGTGATTTTCCAAACGCCGGAGGAAAGGAAAAGAAGGCCCAGCAAAATGGCGCTCAGCGCCGACAACCAGGATTTCCACGCTGGCAGGTCTACCGGAGAGGCGTGGAAACCTGGATGTGCAATACTGTCATCCATGAATTTCATTGTAGTGCGGAGCGAGGGCACAGCGCGGCCTCCGGTCCGCTTGCAATGATCGCCTTGCTGCTGCTACTTGCGGCAGCAGCGAATGAGAAGGTGACCTTGTTTGACGATGTGATCAAGGTCCCGCGATCGCAGTGGCGGGGGATTCGGCTGGACTTGCAGCAGCGTCCTGCAACGATTGAGGTCTCGCATGAAGTGCTGCGCGGCCGATCGGCGATCCGTGTAGTACTCATGACCAGCGAAGATGTGGCGCGCTTCGGCCGGGGCGAGAGCCATCGCGTCCTGGCGGCATCGCCATTCCTCGAAAAGGGAAAATTCCGCTACTCGATCGTCACGCCCGCCAACTACCAGGTGCTACTGGACAACCGGCTTGAGGGCCGGGGCGCCTCAGAAGTGAAAGTCAAAATCGACGTCGCATTCGACGAGAGGCTATCGTTTACGCCACGCGAGTTGCCGGCCGAAACCCGAAGGCAGGTTGTGCTGTGGAGTTTGAGCGGCTTCGCGGCCATCTGCACGGTGTGTGGTTGGGCGCTGTTCAGCGCGCTTCGTTCGCGAAAAACTCCGCCGCCCGATCCACCGTATGTTTAATGTCGGCTTCGCTGTGCGCCGTTGACACGAAGCCCGCTTCAAATTGCGAAGGAGCAAGATAGACGCCCCCGTCCATCATGTGGTGGAAGTAGCGTGCGAAGCGTTGGGTGTCGCTCTTCTTCGCGGTTTCATAGTCGCTCACCGGTTGATCGGTGAAAAAGAGTGTGAACATGGTGCCGACACGATTCACCGTGAGACCGGCCGGAGCGCTTGCGACCAGTTGCGCCGAGCGCGCTTCGAGTATGTCGTAGACCTCGGGATGATCGCGCAGGTGGCCTAGCATTGCAATGCCGGCAGCGACGGCAAGCGGATTGCCGCTCAGCGTGCCCGCTTGATAGACGGGCCCGACGGGCGCAATCTTTTCCATGATCTCCCTACGCCCGCCATAGGCCGCGATGGGAAGGCCTCCGCCGATCACTTTGCCGATGGTCGTAAGATCTGGGTCGATATGGAACCGCTCCTGCGCGCCGCCTCGCGCGACGCGGAAACCGGTCATCACTTCGTCAAAGATCAGCAGCGTGCCGTGCTTGGAGCAAAGGGCCCGAAGGGCTTCCAGAAACCCAGGCGCGGGAGGCACGCAACCCATGTTGCCGGCGACCGGTTCGACAATCACCGAGGCGATCCGATCGCCAAGCTTGGCGAAGGTTGATTCCACGGCAGCGATCGAGTTGTAGGGGAGCGCGATTGTGGTTTCAGCGAAGGCGGAGGGAACCCCCGCGGCGTCGGGCAGGCCGAGCGTGGCAATGCCCGAACCGGCCTTTACCAGAAGCGAATCGACATGGCCGTGATAGCAGCCTTCGAATTTGACGCAGAGATCGCGGCCAGTGAATCCGCGCGCCAGACGGAGCGCGCTCATAGTGGCTTCGGTGCCGGAGTTGACCAACCGCACCATTTGCATGGACGGCATCAATTCACGCACAAGCTCGGCGAGTTCGATTTCCCGCTCGGTCGGCGCACCGAAGCTGGTTCCGGTTTCCAGCACCCTGGTGAGCGCATCGATAACCACGGGCGGGCGGTGACCCAGCAAAAGTGGTCCCCACGAGCAAACGTAATCGATGTAGGAGTTGCCGTCGGCGTCGTAGATGCGCGAGCCTTCGCCGCGTTCGATGAAACGGGGCGTGCCGCCCACGCTACGGAAAGCGCGGACTGGTGAATTCACTCCACCGGGAATGAACTGGCAGGCTCGTTCGAGCAGACGATCGGAATTGGGCGTTTTCATGTGTGGCGCGTCAGGGTTCTTGAGAAAGGACAGGCTCGTCGTGAAACAAAATTTCCCACCCCCCGCGGCGAAAAGTTCCCCAAACACGTTCGCGTAGGCCGGAGTATGTCTGCGTGCCGCTAAAGAGATCGCGCATGAGGTCGCCGAACCTCTTACTGCGGCGAACCAGTTGCACCATACGGTCTGTCACCTGGCCGAAGAGGAAGTTGCCGGTGTAGAAGCGGCGGCAGAGGCGGCTTGCGATGTATAGATCGTCGAGAAAATCGGTGTGGACCAGTTTGCGGTATGCGCTGGCCTTCGCTCCCGGCGCCAGTGCCTCGTTGAGCACGATCTGGCTGGCGAGATCGCCGGAGCGAACCGCGTAGTAGAGTCCCTCGCCTGTAATAGGATCGACGAAACCTGCCGAGTCGCCGACGGCCAGCCATCCGTCGCCGCTGATGCGGTTGTCCAAGAGTGATTGCGAGCGCAGGGACGGAATCAGGTGAGCGTAGAAGCGCGACCCCTGCCAGCGATAGCCCTTGCGCGTCATCCAATCTTCGAGCCATTTTCGAAGCACCGGAGTGGCCACACCTTTGCCGCAGATGCCGACTGAGAGGTGGCCACATCGCGGAAAAACCCAAATGTAGCCTTCAAATTGGGGAAGGAATTGGAGGTCGATCCGATCCAGCGAGCCTTCGACGTAATAGCCAAGCGCGCACATCGTGTCTTCGGCCGTGAACACCGTACCAACCTCGCGCAACGGATTGCGCGCGCCCGTGGCGACAATGCAGAAGCTCGCATCTATCGTGCCGTCACGCGTGCGGATTCGCCAGCCGCCACTACACGTTCGTTCCATACCCTGCACGCGAGTTTTTTCCAGCTGGGCACCGGCTTCCGACGCCCGGCGCAAAAGCATGTCGTTCAGTTCAAGCCGCGAATAGATGATCAGCGGGTTCCCGAGTTCCAACTTTGCGCTTCCCGATTTGGGAGCCATTAATTTCGTTTCCGTGATCGCCTGCTTGGGCGTTCCGTTTTCGCGCAAGTATGGATATTGGAGGTATGCCTTGTGTGTGATGCCACCACCGCAGGGCTTCTCCCAGGCGAGCTTCTCGTCGATGAGAACGACCTTCATGCCGGCCGATGCCAACCTTTCGGCGCAGGTCGACCCCGCGGGACCTCCGCCAAGGATGGCAACCGGCTTCACTTTTTGGCGCCCTCGGTGGATGGCATCGGAGGATGCCCGGGAGGCAACGTGGCACCTCCAGGAACTTCTGCTGGTGGAGCTGTAGCGCCTCCGGAGTGTGGATTGTTGGTCGCTTCCGCTTTCTGCTTCACTTGCCAGGCAGCGCCGTTGCGGACCAGCGTGTATTTCATCGACATGCCTTGCGCGGGTGAGCCGCCCTTTGGGACGAAACTGATAGTGGCATCCGCTTCGTTTTCACGGAAACTCACGGCCGTTACTTCAACTTGCATCGAACTCAGGTCGAGGTCCAGATTCTTCCTCGCCTTCAGATGGTCGACAACCCCCTGGCGAACCGCATCTTTGTTCTGAATGTCCTTCGAGCACGAGGACAGAACGAGCGCACAAATACCACAAAAGAGGAAGAGTCTCTCCACAGGGCAATTATATCCGGCGTGGCGTCCAGCGAAGAATCAGGCGTCGACGTGATTCTCAAAGAAACGGTCGAGCTCGGCTTTATGCTGAGTAGCGAGCTTGCCGCTCAAGTCCTTCATCGTGGGCTTGGACAATGGCGAAAACGACTTAGCCATTTGGATGTTTTCGTCGATGAACTCCATCTTGGGCATGCCGACCACCGCGGCGCCGACAGGGAGCGAAAGCGAGTAGCGGAGGAGGTCGGAGATGGAGGCCTTACCGACCAACTGTTCCTGCGCGAAGACCTTCATCGCAATTACGCCCATCTTCTTCTTCAAGGCAACCGGCAAGGCAACCTTTTCGAAGCTGGTTTGAAGTTCGGGATTTATGACCATTCCACCTTTGCCGTTGGCCATTCCGGCGAGGGCCGCGTTGAGCGCCATCTGTGTGCAATCCAGGTCGTGGCGATTGAGCGCGGTGGCAAGCGTCTCCGGATCGGTATGGCTGGTGACGCCAATGAAACGGGCGATCTTCTGCTCACGGATCTTGTATAGAGCCTTGAGGCAACCATCAGGCGCTTCAATGGCGGCGAGGTCGTCTGCCTTCAGCAGGCTGTGCATGTGGACGAGGTCGAACTGGTCGACGCCAACACGCTTCAGGCTGCCTTCGATGGTGCGCATGAATCCGTCATACGTGCGGTCGGAAACCTTGGTCGCAATCCACAGATCCTTGCGGCGGCCAACGATCGCGCGGCCTACGCGCTCCTCGCTCTTGCCATTGCCGTAGCTGAAGGCAGTATCGAGGTAACGGATTCCGAGATCCATAGCCCGCGTGATGGCCTTCTGCGCCTCATCCTCGTCCTTGTAGGAGAGGAAGCGGCTGCCGCAGCCAAAGGCAAGCGATGTGACGCGGGCGCCGGTTTTGCCGAGCACGCGTGTGGGAATGCCGGATTTCTTGTCGAGTTTCTCGGCAAGCAGCGTACGGGCGGAAGCGGCAAGCGCCGCGGATTCGAGAAAGTTGCGTCGAGTGAAACCCATGATGCCGTTATCTTATCGCGGTTGGAGGAGGGGTGTGGGTTCGAAGTGGCGCGATGTGTGACAATGGCCGGGCGAAAAGGGAGGGCAGCGTGCGAAGAAGTGCGATAGCAGGTCTGTTTATGGCGATGCTGCTCGCGGCGTGGGGGCAGCAGCGGGAGAGTTCAATTGGCCGCGTGCGAGAACTGGCGCCGGGCGTGTTTTCGCGACAAGGCGATCGCGACCGGAGGCAGCCGGCGAATACAAGTTGGGTGGTGTTTCGCGACTACGTGGTGCTGATTGATGCAAATACGCCGTGGGGCATTCGCGAGATATTGCCGGAGGTGCGGAAGACGACGGACAAGCCGATCCGGTACGCCTTCGACACACACTATCACTGGGACCACACGTGGGGGAACAGCGTGCTGGTGGATGCGGGGGTGACGATCGTGTGCTCTAAGGAGTGCGCAGAGGAGTTGCACACCAAGGGCAAGAGGGAGTGGGAGCGAACGCCGCCGAGCTCGGAGTACAGTTTGCAGGCATACCGCATGGAGCAGCCGGGGATCACGTTTGGGGAGTCGATGGCGTTTGACGATGGGGAACGGCGGCTGGAGCTGAGGCGGGTGGGTCCGGCGCATACGATCGGCGATGCGGTGGCGCTGCTGCCGCGCGAGGGGATTCTGTTTACGGGAGATTTGTGCGTGAACTGGCGGTCCGGAAACAACATGGGGGACCGGGATGCGGACCATGCGAATTGGGCGCGCGTGTTGGTGGAGATGGCAGGCTGGAAGGTGAAGACGGTGATTCCGGGGCATGGGGATCCGGGGACGGTGGAGACCCTGCGGGCGCAGAGTGCGTTTATTGACGACGTGTGGAAGCAGGTGTCGGCGGGCAAGCAGGCGGGGAAAACGGCAGAGCAGTTGACCCGGGAGCTGTCATTTGTGAGACATGGGGATTTCGCGGCGGACACACGGCAGAACGAGGCGGCGATCCGGGCTGTATATGCGAAGGTGAGATAGAGAATGGTTAGCTAAGCTATACTAGCTAAGGAATGAAAACGAGCGTCGTCACCATTCATGAGGCCAAGACCAATCTCTCGCGGCTGCTGCAAAAGGCAGCCAACGGCGAAGAGGTTGTCATTGCACGGGGTTCGAAGCCGATTGCCCGGTTGGTCGCTATCGGCGAGGTGAAGGGCAAGCGGGTGCCGGGTGCGCTGAAAGGAAAGCTCCATGTAGGGCCGGAGTTCTTCGACGAGTTGCCGGCAGACGAGTTGGCCCATTGGGAGTAGCGCGGCGTGCAGATCTTGCTCGATACGCATGCGTTGCTGTGGTGGTTGTCGGATGATCCGAACCTATCGAGGCGCGCACGAACAGTGATTGGAACCACCAGCAACACTGTCTTCGTCAGCGCGGTGTCGGCGTGGGAGATCGCGACAAAGGTCCGCTTGGGCAAGCTCCCTTCCGGCGCCGAACTGGTGGCCGACTTCGATGGCCATCTCGAGCGCGAGGGATTCTATTCGCTGCCGATTTCGGTGGACCATTCAGTCCGAGCGGGATTGCTACCCGGTGAGCATCCGGATCCGTTCGATCGGATGCTGATCGCACAATCGCAAGCGGAGAACCTGCAGTTGATCAGCAAGGAAAAGTTATTCGACCGTTACGGCGTGCGCCGCGTTTGGTGACCGCCAGGTACGTCGAATTGGCTTGCCCGGCGCGTAGTTCGAACGTCAAAAGTAGAACCGAGGTGCTAATCAATCCCATCAATGTGGGAAATCCTCATGCCGAGGCTTCCCTTCGGGAAGCATCTCACTTTGGCGCCCACGGATCGTACGTCCCGACGTGCCAGATATGGCCCTCCGGATCGAGGCACGCAAAGCTGCGGCCACCCTGTGGCTTATCCTCGATATTCTCCACTATCTTCGCTCCAGCAGCCTTCGCCCGTGCGTAAATCTCGTCGGCATCCTTAACGATTAGACTCACGCCCCGGGTCTGCGCCCCGCCTAGTTCCTCCGGCAGTTTCATATGGCGGTTGGGAGCAGTATCATTCACCGAGCCCAGCATGATCATCCCGCCGTCGAGGACCAATTCGGCGTGCATGATGGTGTTTCCGGGACCAGCGTAGACGGCATGTTTTTCGAATCCGAACACGCGGCACAGCCATTCGATGGCATCCGGCGCGTTTCGATAATGCATCCCTGGTATCACGGTGCTGCGGGTGGTTGTTCGGTCAGGCATGGACACAGCATCGCAGAAGGGCCATCCGATGTCTTGTAAGAATGGGAAATGCGGGTCAATCGACCACGGCGTGATTCAAGGAAGGACGTTCGCTCGCCAGCCACGCGCCCGGCGAGACGCCTGAGAACTCGCGGAACTCGTGAGCCATATGCGCTTGGTCGTAATAGCCGCCGTCCACGGACACTTGCGCCCAATTGATCGGAGCCCCCGAGGCGATCCGGCGCACCACATGCTGAAAGCGGCGCAGCCGGCAGTATAGCTTAGGCGTGAGTCCTACCTGCTCCCGGAACAACGTGGAGAAACGGCGGCGGCTGAGGCCGGTAGCGCGCGCCACCTCCAGGATGCCAACCGCTTGCGAATCGCGGCCGAACTCTCCGAGGGCATAGCGCACAGCACTATGAAGTTCTGTCGGTCGTCCCACCTGCCATTGCAGGTCGGCTTCCAGGATGCGCAACTTCGCCGCCGGACCAGGAGCTTCCAGCAGCCGGTCGCGTATCCTGACGCTCGCGGAATTCCAGAGCTGGTCAAGCGGCACTGGATAACTAGAGAATTCATCCGCGGGCGCATCGAAGAAGGGTCGTGCACCACCCGGCCGGAACACCACGCCAATGACGGACTGGACGCTCGCAGTCTCGAGAATGCCGTACTTGGTGCGCATTCCTATGACGATTGCGGGCCTCGGCCGCTGCGCCAAGTCGATGATGAGTTGAAAGCGCGCGTTGGGCAGCACACGTTCCCGACGATGCGTCGCCCCGTATCCTTCGCAACACCAGAGCATCTCGACATACGGAGCGAGTGCAAGACCCGGTCGCTGCTCAAGGTACATGTCTCCATCAAACCACGCAGGGGCGCCAGGCGCTCAGATCGATTGGGCTACCTCGGTCAGGCCGCTTTTGAACGCTCCGCCAGGTCGTAGGCCCGTAGCGGTGGTTTCTTTATGTCCCACACGCTTCCCACCCATGACAGGGCGACGAGGATGTAGTGAGCGATATCGATTTCCCACCAGAAAAAGCCCTGGCGTTCGGAACTGGGGGCGAAGTGGTGATTGTTGTGCCAGCCTTCTCCGAGCGTGAAGATGGCCATCCAGAAGTTGTTCCTTGATGTGTCTTTCGTCTCGTAACGCCGCGAGCCGTAGACATGCGCGAGCGAATTGATAGTGAACGTGGCGTGATACACGAGGACAGTCGAGATGAAGAAGCCCCACACGAACAGTTGCCAGCCTGTCGCTCCAAGCGTCGGATAGGCGGCGTCCAGCCAGGCGCCTAGCGCGTAGCAGCTTACGCCCATGAGCAGGGCAGGAATCAGGTGATAGCGGTTCACCCAGCGCAACTCGGGGACCTTGACGAGGTCGGGGATGAGCTTCCACATGGTGTGGTCCCACTTGTGGCAGAGGATCCAGCCCGCATGCGAGTGCCAGAAGCCGTCCTGCAGCGGCGAGTGAATGTCTTCCTCTTCGTCTGAATGTGCGTGATGGTGGCGGTGAAGCGAGGCCCACCAGAGCGGCCCTTTCTGTACGCTCATGGCGGCACACCAGGCGAGCGTAAATCGAAACCAGCGCGTGGTTCTGTAGCTGGCGTGCGCAAGCAAACGATGCAGTCCGGCCGTGATGGCGAACATACGCAGCCCGTATAGAAAAACGCAAAGGGCGATCGCGGTCCAGCTTACTCCCGTCCAGAAGGCAAGCAGACACGCAGCGTGCATGCCATAGAACGGAAGGCTGGCAAAGTGATCGATCTTCTTTGGGGAAGAGATTTCGGCGGGAGTCAAAGATTCAGGATACTGCAGGGCCCGGCTATTTCATTCTGGCCGCGATGTAGGCATCGACCTCTTCTTCGAGAATGTCGAGCGGGAGGCCACCGTTGCGCAGGCAGACGTCGTGGAATTCGCGGACATCGAACTTCGAGCCCAAGGACTTTTCGGCTTTGCGGCGGAGTTCGGTGAACTTCAAGCCGCCAATTTTGTAGGCGAGCGCCTGGGCGGGCATGGCGATGTAGCGGTCGACTTCGCTCGAGATGAAGTCGTCGTTGAGCCAACCGCCCTTACCGGGCTGCATAGCCTTGATCATTTGATCGCGGGTCCAGCCCAGGGCGTGAACGCCCGTGTCGACGACAAGGCGGGAGGCGCGCATGATTTCGGTCTGATAGCGGCCGTAGCGTTCATAAGGGCTCTGATACATGCCAAGCTCTTCGCCGAGCGATTCGGCGTAGAGTCCCCAACCTTCGCTAAAGGCGGCGTAGCCGGCCGTTTTGCGGAAGTCGGGAACGTTTTCCATCTCACGGGCGAGGGCGATTTGCAGATGATGGCCTGGAACGGCTTCGTGGAGGATGAGCGATTCCATGCAGCACTTGGACTGCTTTTCGGGGTCGACGGTGCGGAGGTAGAAGTAGCCGGCTCGAGATCCATCGAGAGCAGGAGGACGGTAATGCGGAGCTGCGGTGCGCGCGATTGCGGCGGGAATGGCATCCACGCCATAAGTCATGCGCGGAAGTTTTAGGAACAGCTTGGGCAATAACGGATCAATCCTTTTGGCGATGTCGCGGCCGTGGGCGAGGATCTCAGCCTCCGACCGGAACAACATACTCGGCGCGCTGAGGACCTTCGCGTCGAATTCGTCGTTGGTACCGTTAAACCCGACGCTGGCGCGTATGGCAGCCATCTCTTTCGAGAGGCGATCCATTTCACGAAGACCGATGTCGTGAATCTCGCGCGCGGTGAGTTTCGTCGTGGTGTGCTGGCGGATGAGGACCTGGTAGAGCTCGGTTCCATTGAAGTTGGCGGCAAGGCCCGGCGTTGTACGCGTGGCAGGGGCGTACGCGTCTTTGAGATAGGCGCTGAGTTTGCGCCATGCGGGCTGAAACGACTGTTCATAGGCGCGGCTGGCACGGGAGGAAAGGCGAGCCCGCTCGGTTTCAGGAATCGATGCCGGCATCTGGCGAAATGCTTTGAGCAAAGGACTCTGTGCGGCCGGTGCGCTGGCTTGCGAAGCGTAAATTCGAGCGGCGGACTCTGCCGAAGCGCGAGGGACCTGGAGCTTTCGCTTGAGTCCCTCAGCGGCGGCGGCGATGAGGCCCTCGGCGAGCGCGGGAGTGGCTTCGAGCCTGGCGATCTGGTCTTCAAAATCCTTCACTGTGCGGGCGGGTGCGGCATCGACAACAGCGGACAACATGCGTACGTAGCCGCCATAGTGACTGGCGGTGGCAAAGTAGGATTCGAGGTCCAGGC